>NZ_JAVDUX010000008.1:0-226492 GCF_031456575.1 Ancylobacter sp. 3268 | reverse complement strand
GGCCATCCTGTCCCTGAAGCCCTGCCAATCAAGCCAGGCCGAAAGGCCCACTATGCATTAGAGTCAAACCGGACCACTCAATAGGGGCAGGCTAAACGCCGGCCTTGCGGAAGCTTCCGTGCTCGGCGGCCGCCAAGAAATAACGCAGATGGCGCAATTCGATCGAGGTGGAGGACGGCGCAGCCATCCGGGCTCCGGCGTGTTGAACGACTCCTGGATACTGAAACCCAAAGTTGCGATTACGTCGAGCGCCGCAGACGGATGGCATCGCTGCGGCTGAGACGCGCTGCTGGTTACTTGATGCCGAATTTTTTCGCCGCCAACAGCGATTTCCCGTCTATAATACGATCATGAGGCGTTGGCCGACTGAGATAAGCGGCCAAGCTGGTACGATAGCGTGCTTCGTGCGATTTCAGGGTGCTCTCGGGACTGTGCCGAGCACAAAAGAAAAGCGCGGAGAAGCGCACTTCACGTGCACACAAATTGCACACGCACCCCACTCAAGTCATTGAAAAATAAATATCATTTCTGCCATCCATCATAGGGGCCGTGGAAAATCTAAATGATTGATTTTTCGTCATTCTTTCCGCTACTTCAGAACGTCACGTCGCGGCGCGGGCAGTCGGTCTTCGCCACAATACGCTCCCGTTTTCGATTTTCGACGCGCGCATGCACCTGGTGCGCGCACGGATCGGGTAGCCTTCATTAGACTAAAATCCAGCTCCTGGAGAGCCTAGATCCGTCGGAAGGGGCAGTACGTCAACGAGACGTTCCTGCGCCGCAAGGATACCGAGGAAGGGGCGCTCGACATGGAGCGCCGCATCGCTCGCCAGGAGCCCGCCGTCACGCGCAGGTCGCATGACGCGAAACGCTTCCGCGTCTCGGACGTCCCTTGCGCCGGCGATTGTCGCCGTGAGGGAAAACCAAGCCGACGCGATTTGCATCCCGCGTCACCGCCGCCACCAGTGACATGCATCCATCCACCGGGAGCATCGACGTGAGACACCGTGGGCCTGAGCGGCCCCACGGTCTCGGAACTTTGCTTGGGCACAATGATCTTTGGCCGCGAGACGCGAAGCGCTAATTGCGACCAAGCTTCGGCAATCCGGTTACACATGCTGCGGGCGGTCGAGGACAGCATGGCGTGGCTGCGGTCACGGCGTCTGTCTAACTGATATTTCTATAAATATAGTAGATAAATATCCTAATCCGTGCGAAAGGAGAGTCTACCAAATCGTCGACCCGCCACGCAGAATGGAGGCGCCTATGAGCGGATTTAAGATCGTCGGCCTCAGCGGAGGCCTGTCGGCACCGTCGCGCACGCGCTCGCTGGTCGATCTCGTCACCTTGCGCATCGCGCAGGCCGCCGCAGCCGCCGACCTTTCCAACACCGTCGAGCTGATCGACATCGCGGCGCTGGAGGAGATCGGCCATCTGCGCGCCCGGCCCGGCAGCGCGGCGGTTGAGGCGGCGCTGCAGGCGGTGGAGGGTGCGGATTTCCTCGTCGCCGGCTCGCCGGTCTACAAGGGCTCTTATTCCGGCCTGTTCAAGCACTTCATCGACTTCCTCGACTATCGTGGCCTGATCGGCCTGCCGGTGGCGCTGCTGGCGACCGGCGGCAGCGATCGCCACGCGCTGGCGATCGAGCATCAGCTGCGGCCACTGTTCGCCTTCTTCCAGGCCCAGCCGCTCGGCACCGGCATCTTCTTCACCGAGCGGGACTTCGCCGACGGCGTGGTGGCACCGGGCGCGCCGGAGCAGCGCCTCGACCAGCTGGTGTCCGAGGCGGTGCGGGCGCTCGGCGCGCGCAGCCGCCATCGCCTCGCAGAAGCGACGGCGGCGTGAGATGGTGACCTGAGATGGCTCTGGCCGAACCGCATGCCGAAACCGAGGCGGGCGTTGTCGAAACGCCGAAGGCGCCACCGTCGGCCTTTCCTTTTGCCGCGGTCGAGGCGCGCATCGCCGGCTGGGTTCTCCCGGTGCTGCTGCTGGCGCTGTGGGAATATCTCTCCCGCATCGGCATGATCGCGCCCAATGTGCTGCCCGCGCCCTCGGCCGTCGCCGCAGCCGGCTGGACGGCGCTCAAATCCGGCGAACTCATCCGCAACATGTGGGTCAGCACGCTGCGCGCTCTTGCCGGGCTCGCGGTCGGCGGCGTCATCGGCCTGTTCTTCGGCATCGCCAACGGCCTGTCCGGCCTGTCGCGCCGCTATACCGACACCACCCTGCAGATGATCCGCAACGTGCCGCATCTGGCGCTGATCCCGCTGGTGATCCTGTGGTTCGGCATCGACGAGGAGGCCAAGCTCTTCCTCGTCGCGCTCGGCGTGTTCTTCCCGATCTACATCAACACGCTGCACGGTGTGCTCACCGTCGATCCGCAGCTCGTCGAGATGGGCCGTGCCTATGGCATGTCGCCCGCCATCCTGTTCCGGCGGGTGATCCTGCCCGGCGCCCTGCCCTCGATCTTCGTCGGGCTGCGCTTCGCGCTCGGCATCATGTGGCTGACGCTGATCGTAGCCGAAACCATCGCCGCCGATGCCGGCCTCGGCTACATGGCGATGCAGGCGCGCGAATTCCTGCTGGTCGATGTGGTGGTGCTGGCCATCCTCATCTACGCGCTGCTCGGCAAGCTCGCCGACGTGCTGACCCGATGGCTCGAACGGCTCTGCCTGCAATGGCACCCCGCCTTCCAGACGCCGCGGGAGTGAGCCTGATGACCATCGCTCCCTCCCCTTCCAGCTTCGCGCTGCCCGATACCCCGCGCGGCCTCGGCCTGCGGCTGGAACGGGTCGGCCGCCGCTTCGGCGCCAAGGTCGTGCTGGATCAGATCGACCTCGCCATCCCCGCCGGCCAATTCGTCACCGTCGTCGGCAAGAGCGGATGCGGCAAGTCCACGCTGCTGCGGCTGATCGCCGGCCTCGACCGGCCGAACAGCGGCCGTGTGCAGTTCGACGGATCACAGGAGAAGCCGCAGGACGTCGCGGCGACGCGTATCATGTTCCAGGAGCCGCGCCTGCTGCCCTGGGAGCGGGTGCTCGCCAATGTCGAAATCGGCCTGCCGTCCACGGTGAAGGGCGAGGCGCGCCATGCCCGCGCCCGCGCCATGCTTGCCGAGGTCGGGCTCGCCGACCGCGCCGGCGACTGGCCAGCGGTGCTGTCGGGCGGGCAGAGGCAGCGCGTGGCGCTCGCCCGCGCGCTGGCCAGCGGGCCGCGCGTGCTGGCGCTCGACGAACCGCTCGGCGCGCTCGACGCGCTCACCCGCATCGAGATGCAGGGCCTGCTCGAGCGGCTGTGGCGGGAGCAGGGCTTCACCGCCCTCCTCGTCACCCATGACGTCGCCGAGGCGCTGGCGCTGGCCGACCGCGTCGTGCTGATCGATCGCGGGCGGATCGCGCTCGATCTCGATGTCGATCTTCCGCGCCCGCGCCGGCGCGGCTCGACCGAACTCGCCCGGCTCGAAGGGCACATCCTCGACACGCTGTTTTCAACCTGATGTCCGAACGCCAACATCGAACGCCAACATCGAGAGACACCGATGACCGCCCTTACCCGCCGCACCCTTCTCGCCGGCACCGCCGGTCTCGCCGCCGCGCTTGCCGCCCCCGGCCTGCGCCCCGCCTTTGCCGCCGACACCGAGGTCCGGGTCGGCTTCCAGAAATACGGCACGCTGGTGCTGTTGAAGGGGCGCGGCATTCTCGAAAAGAAATTGGCGCCGCTCGGCATTTCCGTGAAATGGGCGGAATTCCCCGCCGGCCCGCAGATGCTGGAGGCGCTGAATGCCGGCGCCATCGACATCGGCCAGACCGGCGAGGCGCCGCCGATCTTCGCGCAGGCCGCCAGCGACAACCTCGCCTACCTGGCCAATGAGCCGCCGGCGCCGAAGGGCGAGGCGATCCTGGTGCCGCAGGACAGCCCGATCCAGTCGGTGAAGGACCTCAAGGACAAGACGGTCGGCCTCAACAAGGGCTCGAACGTGCACTTCCTGCTGGTCAAGGCGCTGGAGAAGAACGGGCTCGCCTATTCCGACATCACGGTGAAGTTCCTGCCGCCGGCCGATGCCCGCGCCGCCTTCGAGAAGGGCGCGATCGACGCCTGGGCGATCTGGGACCCGTTTCAGGCCGCCGCCGAGATCGCCATCAAGGCGCGCACCCTGACCACAGCGGAAGGGATCGTGCCGAACTACCAGTTCTATCTGGGCTCCCGGAAATTCGCCGAGGCCAATCCGAAGGTGATCGGCCAGCTCATCGAGGCGATCCGCGAGACCGACGACTGGATCCAGAAGGACCCGGCCGCCGCCGTCGCCGAACTCGCGCCCTCGACCGGCATCCCGGCGCCGGTGCTCGCCGTCGCGGTCGGCCGCCAGAGCTTCGGCGTCGCGCCGCTCACCGACAAGGTGATCGCCGACCAGCAGGCGGTCGCGGACACCTTCTTCGCCCTCGGCCTTCTGCCGAAGAAGATCATCGTCGCCGATGCGGTGCTGCGCAGCGGGCTCTAAGCCGCTGCGGCGAGGGCGCCGTTCGCGCCGCCCTCACCGCCAAGTCGCAGGATGCTGGAAGACCGGCCGCGCACGGCCCTGATAACGTCACGACCGGTTCAGGCGCCGCTCCAGCCACAGGCTGTAGCGCGAGCCGCCATAGCCGAAGGCGAAATAGATCACCGCCACGAACAGATAGGCCTCATCATAGAAGCCGAGCCAGGCCGGATCGGCGGCCGAGGCCTTGGCGGCGTTAAGCAGGTCGAAGATGCCGATCACCGCCAGCAGCGAGGTCGCCAGCAGGAAGCCGATGGCCTGGTTGACGAGGCCGGGAATGACGACGCGCAGCGCCTGCGGCAGCACGATGAGCTGCATGATCCGCCAATAGCCGAGGCCGAGCGTGGCGGCAGCTTCCCGCTGGCCGTCCGGCACCGCCTGCAACCCGCCGCGCACCACCTCGGCGATATAGGCGGCCCAGAACAGCGTGACCATGATGATCGCCCGCAGGATCTTGTCCATCGACTGTCCAGCCGGCAGCGCCAGCGGCAGGATCAGCATGGCGAAGTACAGGATCGCCACCATCGGGATGCCGCGCATCAATTCGATATAGGCGATGCTGAGCAGCCGCAGGCCGGCCATGTTCGACCGCCGCGCCAGCGCGAGCAGCACCGCCAGCGGCAGCGCCGTGGCGAAGCACACCGCCCAGATGATCAGCGACACCGGCAGGCCGCCCCATTGATTGGAGGAGACCGGCGCGATCACGCCCGGGAGCCCGGCCATCAGCAGCCAGCAGGCGATGATCACCGCCGGCCAGGCAATGGCGAGTTCCCGCCGCCAGCAGCGGGGCAGCGCGCTGGCGGCGAGCAGGCCGAGCATCAGCGCGCAGGCGAGCACCGGCCGCCATTGCAGCTCCGCCGGATAGAAGGCGAGCAGGATGAAACGGATCTTCGCCGAGATGAACGCCCAGCAGGCGCTATCGCCGGCGCGGCAATCGGCGGCATTCCCGCTCCAGGTCGCGTCGATCACCAGCCAGCGCAGCAGGGGCGGCACGAGGAGAGCCAGCAGCGCCACCGTTCCCAGCGTGACGAGGCTGTTGAACCAGGAACCGAACAGCCCGCGCCGCAGCATCGCGAGCACGGCGCCAAGCGAAGGTTCCGCCGTTCGCGGGCCGTCGAGATCGATCGCCGTCATGCCGGCGCCTCCCCGCGCAGGGCGATGCGGCGGTTGTAGAGGTTCATCAGCGCCGACACGCCGAGATTGATCGCGAGATACACCAGGATCAGGATCAGCAGCGCCTCGAAGGCCTGTCCGGTGGTGTTGGCGGTGGTGTTCACGATGCTGACGAGGTCGGGATAGCCGATGGCGACCGCGAGGCTGGAATCCTTGATCAGGTCGAGATAGTTCGAGGTGGTGAGCGGGGTGATGACCCGCAGCGCCTGCGGCAGCACCACCCGCCACATGATCTGCCCGTCGCGCAGGCCGAGCGCACGGGCCGCCTCCCACTGGCCGGCGCGTACCGACAGGATGCCGGCGCGCACGACCTCGGCGATGGCGGCGGAGAATTTCACCGTGAGCCCCGCGAGCAGCGCCGCGAATTCCGGCGTCAGGCTGGCGCCGCCGCGAATGTTGAAGCCCGACAGCGCCGGCGCCTCGAGGGCGACCGGCGCGCCCGACAGCAGCAGGATCGCCGCAAGGGCGGCCAGCATCGCCGCGCCCGAGCCGAGCACCGAGCGGAGCGTGTTGGTCGCCCGCCTGCGGCCGCGCAACAGATGGACGCCCCATCCGGCGAGGACGAGGATGGCCGCCGCCGCGCCCCACCCCGGCAGCCCGTCCACGACGAGGCGGGGCACGAACACCCCGCGATTGGTCAGGAACACCGCGTCGAACAGTACCAGCGCCTGCCGCGGTCCGGGCAAAGCGTGGGCGAGCGCGATCCACAGGAACAGTTGCAGCAGCAGCGGCGTGTTGCGCACGATCTCGACATAGACGCGCGCAAGGCCGGACAGCAGCAGGTTGCCCGACAGCCGGGCGACGCCCACCGCGACGCCGAGCACGGTCGCCAGCACGCAGCCGAGCACCGCGACCTTGAAGGTGTTCAGCAGGCCGACGAGGATGGCACGCGCATAGGTATCGCCGGCGCTGAAGGCGATCGGGCTCTCGCCGATCTCGAAATTGGCGGCGCGGTCGAGGAAGCCGAAGCCGGGACTGATGCCGATGCGCGCCATGCTCGCCACCGCGTTGGCGGCAAGCCCGTAGAACAGCGCGATGACGGCGAGGAAGACCGCGACCTGCGCGAGCGGTCGCGGCCCCCACCAGGTCGCGAAGTTCCTCAAGGCCCCGGCCTTCGCGAAGGCCGAGGCCGCTTTGACGACGCCGGTCACCGGATGATCAGCGGAACGGCGGCGAATAGAGCAGCCCGCCCTTGGTCCAGAGATTGTTGTAGCCGCGCTCCCAGCCCAGCGGCTTCAGGTGGCGGTCGAAGATCTCGCCATAGTTCCCGACCACCTTGATGATGGAATAGGCCCATTTCGGATCGAGGCCGATGGTCTCCGCCAGCGAGGGATCGACGCCGAGAAAGCGCTTGATCGCCGGGTCGTCCGACTTCAGGAACTCGTCGACATTCTTGGAGGTGATGCCCCACTCTTCGGCCTGGATGGTGACATTGACGGTCCAGTTGACCAGTTCCAGCCAGCGGTCGTCGCCGCCGGCGATGGCGGGGGCGAGCGGCTCCTTGGACAGGCGCTCGGGCAACAGGATGTAGTCGTCCGGCTTCTTCAGCTGGGTGAGCTTGCCCACCAGATCCGACGAATCCTGCGTGATCGCGTCGACGCGACCGGCTTCCAGCGCGGCAATGAATTCGCTGGTGTCCTCGATCGTCACTGGCGTGAACTTGTGGCCGCTCTTGCGGAAGAAGTCGGCAATGTTGAGCTCGCCGGTCGTGCCGCTCTGCACACCGATGGTGGCGCCGTCGAGCTCGGCGGCGGTCTTCACGCCGGTCTCCTTGCGGGCGAGGATCGCCTGCCCGTCATAGAAGATGGTCGGGCCGAAATGGAAGCCGAGCTTCAGCGCGCGGCTGATGGTGACGGTGACGCCCGAAAGCAGCACGTCGAACTCGCCGGCCTGAAGCGCCGGCAGGCGCTGCTGCGGCGAGGAGGTGGTGAACTGCGCCTTCTCCGGATCGCCGAACACGGTGATCGCCAGCGCGCGGCCATAGTCGATGAAGAAGCCCTGCCACTTGCCGTTGCTGTCGGGCGCGAAGAAGCCCGGCGTCGTGCCGACGCCGACTCGGATCGTGCCGCGCTCCTTGATCCTATCGAGCGTCGGCCCGGCGAAGGCCGCGCCCGAGGCGAGGCCGGTGGCGGCGATGAGCGTGGTGGCGACGAGCGCGCGCCAGCCGCGCGGAGAGGAATGCACTGCCATGATCGACCCTTTGGGGTTGGAGATCGGCCCGCCCTGCCCTGTCCGGGATCGGGCAGGAACGGACGGTCCCGTATTGGTGGAAAGACGTTTCGCTGCGGTCAGGCGGCCCGTTCGGTGCGCGCCCGGTCGGGGAACGGCAGGTCGTAATGGTCGCGCAGCGTCGTGCCCTCATAGTCGCGACGGAACAGGCCGCGCCGCTGCAGGATCGGGATCACGCCGTCGACGAAATCCTCGAGCCCGCCCGGCAGATAGGCCGGCATGAAGTTGAAGCCGTCGGCGGCGCCGTTGCTGAACCATTCCTCGATGCGGTCGGCGAGCTGGTCGGTGCTGCCGACGAAGGTCTGGTGGCCGCGTGCGCCGGCCAGCCGGTGCAGCAGCTGGCGGATGGTCAGCTTCTCGCGCTTCGCGAGCTCGATCACCAGCGCGGTGCGGCTGCGATGGGTCTCCACCGTCTCGGCATCGGGGAAGGCGTCGAGCGGCACCGGCGCGTCGATCGGATAGGAGGACAGGTCCACGCCGCTGAACTGCCGGAGCTGGCGCAGGCCATATTCCGGCACCGTCAGCTCGTTCAGCTCCTCCGCGAGTTTCTTCGCCTCCGCCTCGGTGCCGCCGATGATCGGGCTGATGCCGACGACGATCTTCACGTCGTCGGGGTTGCGGCGGTTCTCCACCACCTGCCGCTTCAGCTCGCGATAGAAGGCCTGCCCGTCCTCCAGCGTGCGCTGGGCGGTGAACACGACTTCCGCATGGCGGGCGGCGAAGGCGACGCCGGTCTCCGACGAGCCGGCCTGGATCAGCACCGGCCGTCCCTGCGGCGAGGGCGGCACGTTGAGCGGCCCGCGCACCTTGAAGAACTCGCCCTCATGCACGACGGGCCGGATGCGGCCGGTGTCGGCATAGATGCCGGCCTCGCGGTCGTGCACGATGGCATCGGGCTCCCAGCTGTCCCACAGCTTCTTCACCACCTGCACGAAATCCTCGGCGCGGCGGTAGCGGTCGCGATGGGCGAGCACGCCGTCGAGGCCGTAATTGCGCGCCGCGTTCTCGCTGCTGGTGGTGACGATGTTCCAGCCGACGCGCCCACCGCTCAGAAGGTCGAGCGAGGCGATCTTGCGGGCGACGTTGAACGGCTCGTTGAAGCTGGTGGAAATGGTGGCGGCGAGGCCGATATGGGTCGTCACCGCGCTCAGCGCGCCGTGCAGCGCCACCGGATCGAGTTGCTCGACGGGGCGCAGCTTCACATTGTCCGACAGCGCCGGCGTGTCGCCGAAGAACACGGCGTCGAGCTTGCCGCGCTCGGCGATGCCGGCGACCTTGCGCTGGTAGTCCAGCGAGGTGAGCCGCACCGGCTCGGAGCGCGGATGGCGCCACGCCCCTTCATGGTTGCCGCCGGTGGAGACATGGACGTTGAAATGCAGCTGGCGGGGACGTGAGCTCATAATGCACCTGTGAAAATTCGGAGCCGCACGCAGCGTTCAGGCGTTGGAGGTCGGCACCCGCCAGCGCGACAGCCGGCGCTCGGCGGTCACCAGCAGCTGGTTCACCGCCAGCCCGATCAGGGCGATGGTGAGGATGCCGGCATACATTTTCGGGATCAGGAAATTGAACTGGGCGTAGTTGATCAGGTAGCCGAGCCCGCGTGTGGCCCCGACCATCTCGGCGGCGATCAGCACGAGGATCGAGCTCTGCGCCGCGAGGCGGAAGCCGGTGAACACCGAAGGCACCGCCGAGGGCAGGATGATCTTGGTGAAGATCGACGGCGCCGGCAGCGCCAGCGAGCGCGCCGATTTGATCAGCAGTGGATCGACGCTCTTCACGCCGCTGATGGTGTTGAGCAGGATCGGGAAGAAGCAGGCGAAGGTGACGATGCCGATCTTCGAGGCCTCGCCGATGCCGAGGAACAGGATGAACACCGGCAGCAGCGCCAGCGCCGAGGTGTTGCGGAAAAACTCCAGCGCCGAGGTTAGGAAGTCGCGCACCCGGGCATACCAGCCGATCACCAGTCCGAGCGGCACCGCCAGCGACACCGCGAGGCCGAAGCCGATCAGCGAGCGGATCAGGCTGCCGGCGATGTGGTTCTGCAGTTCGCCGCTGCGCAGCATCTGGACGATGACGCCGAGCACCTGGGTGAAGGGCGGAAACCACACCCGGTCGACCAGCCCCAGCCGCGGCAACGCCTCCCACAGCGCGAAGACGGCGATCAGCGACGCCGATTTCCAGGCGAGGCCGCGCAGTGTGCGAAACCCGGCGGACAGGCGGGCGGCGGAAATCCCCACCGACGATCCGCGATCCTCATCCGTTGCGATGATCGACATCGGCCCCTCCCTGCGGGCGCGCCCGGCCGGGCGTCACTCGCCGCCCTTCCAGTAGGGGTTGAAGGCGTTGGAATAGACCTTGGTCAGGTCGAGCGCGCTGCCGTCGATCTCGCCGCGCGAATTAAGCCAGTCGACCCACATGGCGAAGTCCTGCTTCTTGATCCAGCCGCCTTCGGTCGCGATGCCGAGACTCTGCCAGTATTTCAGCGGCGCCAGGCCGGTGCCGCGCCCCTTGGCTTCGAGATATTTCGAATAGACCTCGACGACCTCGGCACGCTTGTCCTCCTTCTCCTTCTGCTGGCTCCAGGCGATGGCGCGGGCGATGCCGGAGACGAGGTGCTTGGTCGTATTGGGGTTCTTGGCGATGAAGTCGTTGCGCAGCACGCCGGTGTTGTCGTTGTAGCTGCCGAGCAGGTCGACGTTGCGGGCCAGCGCCTTGATGCCGCCGCGGGCGAGCGCCGCGTCGCGGAAGGTGAAGCCGAGGCTGGCGGCGCTGATCTGGCCGTTGCGCAGCGTCTGCTCGACATTGGGGGTGGGCAGCGGCACGAAGGTGACCTGCTTGATCTCCTCCGGGGAGAGGCCGCCCTTGACGAGATAGATGCTGCTCACCGCCTCCTGGTTGGCGCCGAGCGTGTTGACGCCGATCTTCTTGCCGATCAGGTCGCGGGCCGTGTTGATCTTGCCATCGTCGAGCGCATAGAGGCCCGGCGAGGTCAGCTCGTTGGTGCCGCGCCAGCTCACCACCGAGGTCAGCGGCGCGCCGGCGGCCACGATGTTGAGCACCGCGCCGTTGAACGCCGAGGCGATGTCGACCTGTCCGGTGGCCGCCGCCTGCAGGTTGGCCGGGCCGCCCTGCACGTCGCCGACCCGCTCCAGCGTGATCGGCGCGAGATAGCCGAGCGCATCGGCCAGCTCCAGCGGGCTGATGTCGGCGCCGGTGGACGACTGATAGCGGATCACCTTGGTTTCCAGCTCGTCCGCCGCCGAGGCCGGGGCGATGGAGACGATGGCCGATGTGAGGAGCGCTGCGGCGCTCGCCGCGAGAAACAGGCGGCGGCTTTGGATGACGCGCATCATATGTGCTTTCAGTTGGAGGACGCGGCCTGCGAACGCTGACGCGGCGGCGTCGGGTCGGACCAGAATGTCGGGGAGGTGGAGGCGCGGGGGCGGGCGACCTCGCCGCGCATGAGTTCCCAGACCTCGTGCCGATAACGGGCGAAGTCGGGATGCGAGCGGATGTCGGCGTCGAGATCGGCGCGCGGCAGGTCGACGTCGACCATCGCCTTGATGCGCCCCGGCCGCGAGGTCATCACCGCCACCCGCTGGCCGAGATAGACCGCCTCGTCGATGGAATGGGTGATGAAGACGACGGTGGTCCGGCTGCGCTGCCACAGCGCCAGCAGTTCCTGCTGAAGCAGTTCCCGCGTCTGCGCGTCGAGCGCGCCGAAGGGTTCGTCCATCAGCAGGATGTCCGGCTCGTAGACGAGGCTGCGCGCAATGGCCACGCGCTGCTTCATGCCGCCGGACAGCTCATGAGGGAATCGGTCCTCGAAACCCTTCAGCCCCACCAGTTCCAGCGCCGCGCGCGCCTTGTCCCGACGCTCGTGCCGGGATAACCCCCCGGCCGCCTCCAGCGTGAATTCGACATTGGCCTGCGCGGTGCGCCAGGGCAGCAATGCGTATTGCTGGAACACGATGCCGCGCGACAGGCTCGGCCCCGTCACTTCGCGCCCGTCGATGCGCAGCGAACCCGCGGTCGGCGTGGCGAGGCCGGCGAGGATCTCCAGCAGCGTGGTCTTTCCGCAGCCGCTGGGGCCGACGATGGTCAGGAACTCACCCGCCGGCACGTCGATCGCCACGCCGCTCATGGCGACGAACTCCTCCCCCGGCGCATCGCGCAGGGGAAAGGCGTGGCGATCGATGCGCAGGGCGATCTTGGGGGGCGCGGCGCCATCGGAGGAAGAAGCGAAAATCGTTGACATGGATCAGTACATTAAATCTATAGACTATAGAGTCAATGCACCTCTCCGCTATTTTCGCAAGGGAAGAAGACACATGGCGCGCCAGGGCCAGATGAAGCTGAACGCCTTCCTGCATCCGACCGGCCATCACGTCGCCGCGTGGCGGCATCCATCGGCGGTCGCCGATGCCGGCGTGAACTTCGACCATTATGTCGAGTTGGCCCGCACGGCGGAGCGGGCGAAATTCGATGCCGTCTTCCTCGCCGATTCGGCGGCGGTGCGTGACCGGAACATCGAATCCGCCAGCCGGACGGCCCGCTATGTCGTGCATTTCGAGCCGATCACGCTGTTGTCCGGCATCGCGGCGGCCACGCGGCATATCGGGCTGATCGCCACCGCCACCACCACCTATAACGAGCCGTTCCACATCGCCCGCAAATTCGCCTCGCTCGACCACATCAGCAAGGGCCGGGCCGGCTGGAACCTCGTCACCTCCTCCGGCGAGGCCGAGGCCGCCAATTTCGGCCGCGACAGCCATCCGGCCCATGCCGACCGCTACGACCGCGCCCGCGAATTCGCGCGGGTCGTCACCGGGCTGTGGGACAGCTGGGAGGACGACGCCTTCGTCCGCGACAAGGAAAGCGGGCTGTATTTCGAGCCGTCGAAGCAGCACGTGCTCAACCACAGGGGCCCGCATTTTGCGGTGCGCGGCCCGCTGAACGTCGCCCGCGCGCCGCAGGGCCGGCCGGTGCTGGTGCAGGCCGGTTCGTCGGAGGCCGGCCGGGAACTGGCGGCGGAAACCGCCGAGGTCATCTTCACCGCCGCCCAGACGCTCCAGGAGGCACAGGCCTTCTACACCGACGTGAAAGGGCGGCTCGCCCGCTACGGCCGTCGCCCCGACCATCTGAAGATCCTGCCGGGCGTCTCGCCGATCATCGGGCGCACCACCGAGGAAGCGGAGGAGAAGTTCGCGCAATTGCAGGAACTGATCCATCCCGCCGTCGGCCTGTCGCTCTTGTCGCAGATGCTCGGCGGCTTCGATCTGAGCGGCTTCCCGCTCGACGGCCCGCTGCCCGACCTGCCGGAGAGCAATGCCGCCAAGAGCCGGCAGAAGCTGCTGGTCGACCTTGCACGGCGAGAAGGCTTCAGCATCCGCCAGCTCTATCAATGGATCGCCGGCGCGCGCGGCCACTGGGCCATCCGCGGCACGGCGAAGGACATCGCCGACCAGCTGGAAGCCTGGTTCGAGGGCGATGCCGCCGACGGCTTCAACGTCATGCCGCCCACTCTGCCCGGCGGGCTCGACGATTTCGTCGATCTGGTTGTCCCCGAACTGAGGCGCCGCAAGCTGTTCCGCGGAGAGTATGAAGGGCGCACGCTGCGTGAAAATCTCGGCCTGCCCTATCCCCACCATCCCGCCGCCAGCGTGGGTCACCGCACCGCAGCCGTCGGCTAGATTTCCCCCGAAAGCCCCGCATAACCGAGCCCGGTCCCCGCATGAGCATCGCTTCCGAATTCCTCTGGTATATTCCCAACCAGGACAGGCCCGGCCATCGTGGCGACAACGCCGCCGAGGACCATAACAGCCTGGACACGCTGACTGAGCAGGCCAGGGCGCTGGAGGACCATGGCTGGACCGGCGCGCTGATCGGTACCGGCTGGGGCCGACCGGACACTTTCACGCTCGCCACCGCACTTGCCGCCCGCACCACCCGCTTCGAGCCGCTGATCGCCATCCGCCCGGGCTATTGGCGGCCGGCGCAATTCGCCTCCGCCGCCGCCACGCTCGACCATCTCACCGGCGGCCGGGTACGGGTTAACGTCGTATCAGGCCTCGACAATCTCGCCGCCTATGGCGACAGCGAGGGCGACCAGGCCCACCGCTACGGCCGCACCAAGGAGTTCATGCGCCTCGTGCGCCGGCTATGGACCGAGGAGGACGTCACCTTCGCCGGCGCGCATTTCCGCGTGGAGGGGGCGACCGTGGTACCACGGCTCGCCGCGCGCGGCGCGCGCCAGCACCCTAAGCTCTATTTTGGCGGCGCCTCAGAGGCGGCCGAACGGGTCGCCGCCACCGAGGCCGACGTGCAACTGTTCTGGGGCGAGCCGCGCGACGGCCTCGCCGAGCGCATCGCGCGTTTGAAGGCGCTGAGCCGCGACCTCGACCGCGATCTGCCGCCGCTCGAATTCGGCCTGCGCATCACCACGCTGGTGCGCGACACCACCGAGCAGGCCTGGGCCGATGCGGAGGCCAAGGTCGCCGGAATGGCGAAGACGCAGGGCGCCGGCTGGCACGATCACCGGCGGGCGGTGGCGGTCGGCCAGCAGCGGCTGCTCGATCTCGCCGCGCGGGGCGAGGTGCTCGACGACAATCTCTACACCGCTCCGGGCCGGTTCGGCGGCGGCGGCGCCGGCACGACGTGGCTGGTCGGCTCGGCGGCGGAGGTCGCCGGCTCGCTGGAGAAATACCGCGCGCTCGGCATCACCCAGTTCGTGCTCTCCGATACTCCCTATCTGTCCGAGATCCGCCGGCAGGGCGAGCAATTGCTCCCTTTGCTGCGGGACTGAACGCGCAGCACCGTCCGTTCGGGGGCGGCCGAGCACAGGGATGCAGCGAAAAGGCGGGCTTGGTGAACACAGCTGCCGGAACAGGAAAACAAGTCTCCAGAAACGGGCGCCACAAAAGAATATAAATCTTCCAATCCGAATTGATTTATACATGGCGACGGCAATGATGATGGGCTTCGGGGGATAGAAAATGACCCATCGCCGTCTGCTGCATCTCAACATCAACATCCTGCACGCGGGTTTCTACGCATCGGCGTGGCGTTCGCCGGAAGCCGATCCGCATGCGACCTTCGACATTGGCCACTACGTGCGCTGCGCCGAGATTGCCGAGCGCGGCACCTTCGACGCGGTGTTCCTCGCCGACCGGCCGGCGCTGGAGGACAAGCCCGACCTGCGGCCGTTCCTGTCGCTGGAGCCGACCGTGGTGCTCACCGCCATCGCCGCGGCGACCTCGCATATCGGGCTGATCGCCACCGCCTCGACCAGCTACAACGAGCCCTACAACATCGCCCGCCGCTTCGCGACGCTGGATCTCGTCAGCGGCGGGCGCGCCGGCTTCAATGTCGTCACCACCGCCGATCCCAATGCGGCGGCGAATTTCGGCCAGTCGCTGCCCGAGCACGGCGCGCGCTATGCCCGCGCCAAGGAGTTCACCGAGGTGGTGAGCGCCCTGTGGGACAGCTGGGAGGACGACGCCTTCGTCGGCGACAAGGCCGGCGCCCGCTTCCTCGATCCCGCCAAGATCCACCGCATCGATCACAAGGGGCGGTTCTTCGAGGTCGCCGGCCCGCTCAACCTGCCGCGCTCGCCTCAGGGCCGGCCGATCCTGGTGCAGGCCGGCGGCTCCGGCGACGGGCGCGACCTCGCCGCCCGGCATGCCGATGTGGTGTTCAGCGTCGGCGAGGACATCCCGCGCGCCCGCGCCTATGCTGACGACCTGCGCGCCCGCGCCGCCGCACATGGCCGCGATCCGCGCTCCATCGTGGTGCTGCCCGGCCTCGCCACCGTCATCGGCTCCACCGAGGAGGAGGCGAGGCGCCGGCAGGAGGAGCTCGGCGCGCTGATCCCGCTCGACTATGCCATCGCCCGGCTCGGCGTCACCTTCGGGCAGGACCTGTCGCATCTCGAACTCGATGCGCCGGTGCCGGACCTGCCGATCCCGGTCAATGGCAGCACCACCTTCGCACAGGCGACGCTGAATTTCGCGCGACAGGGCAACCTCACCTTCCGCCAGCTGCTCTACAAGCTCGGCGGCGGCATTGGCCATCGTGTGATCGTCGGCACGCCCGAGGCCATCGCCGATGACATCGAAGAATGGTTCACCGCCGGCGCGGCGGACGGCTTCAACCTGATGCCGGACGTGCTGCCGACCGGCCTCGAGGCCTTCGTCGACCATGTGGTGCCGATCCTGCGCCGGCGCGGCCTGTTCCGCACCCATTACGCCGAGACGACGCTGCGCGAGCGCTTCGGCCTGCCCCGTCCGGCCAACCGCTATGCCGCATCAGCGCAGGCGGAAGAGCGGCAGCGGGTGAGCGCGTGAGGGTGGAGAGCCTGATAAGCCAACCGATGGAACGGCGCGATGGAGAATGCGACGTCGCCCTTCCCAATCGGGATGACGAGAGCTTCACCGCTCTCGTCATCCCGGACGGCCGACAGGCCGATCCGGGATCGCGCAAACATGGCGAGCGATCCCAGCTCTGCGGCTACGCCGCCGGCCGGGATGACGGTCTTCTTCCTCCCTCTCCCCGTCGGGGAGAGGTGGCCCGCGCAGCGGGTCGGTGAGGGGGGACGACATGGGGAGGCAAAGAAGCCCCCTCACCCCAACCCTCTCCCCAATGGGGAGAGGGAAACTCGTCCGCCACAAGCCGGCGGTCGAGCGTGACGGCAAATCGGTGCCGGCTCCCAAAACCCGGCGCCCAACACAGGACCCCGCATGCACCAGTTCCTGCGCCTTTCCCGTGTGCTGCTGCGCACGCTGGCCCGTGCGGTGCCCACCGTGATCGGCATCGTCATCCTCGATTTCTTCCTGCTGCGCCTCGCGCCTGGCGACGCTGCCGATGTCATGGCCGGCGAATCCGGCGCCGCCACCGAGGAAACCATGACGGCGCTGCGCGCGCGCTTCGGGCTCGACCTGCCGGTGCTGGACCAGTTGCTCGCCTATCTGTCGAACCTCGCCCAGTTCAGCCTCGGCTATTCGCCGCGCTACAACATGCCGGTGGCCGACCTCATCCTGCAAAGGCTGCCCAGCAGCCTCGCCCTGATGGGGATCTCCCTTCTTCTGGCCCTCGTCATCGGCGTCGCGCTCGGTGTCGTCATGGCGACGCAGGCCGGGCGGTGGCCCGACCGCATCCTCTCAGTGCTGGCGCTGCTGTTCTATTCGGTGCCGAGCTTCTGGATCGGGCTGATGCTGATCGTGCTGTTCTCCGTGAAGCTCGGCTGGCTGCCGAGCGGCGGCGCCGGCGCCATCGGTACGGACGCCACCGGCATCGCCGCGCTGCTCGATCGGGCGCGCTACATGCTGCTGCCGGCCTTGTCGCTGTCGCTGTTCTATGTGGCGGTTTATGCCCGGCTCGCCCGCGCGGCGATGCTGGAGGTGCGCTCGCAGGACTTCATCCGCACCGCCCGGGCCAAGGGCCTGTCGCCGGCCGCCGTCACCCTGCGCCACGCGCTGCGCAACGCGCTCTTGCCGGTCACCACCATTGCCGGCGTGCATCTCGGCGGGCTGATGGGCGGCGCCGTGGTGGTCGAGACGGTGTATTCCTGGCCCGGCCTCGGCCGCCTGGCCTATGAGGCGGTGATGAGCCGCGACTTCACCGTGCTGCTTGGCGTGCTGCTGCTGTCTTCGGTGCTGGTCATCCTCGCCAATGTGCTGGTCGACCTTCTCCAGGCCTGGCTCGACCCGCGCATCGAGGCCGCGCCATGAGCCGCACGCAGCTCACCCTCGTCAGCGACGGCCTGGCGCTGCCTGACGTCGCCGCTCCGCCCGTGCCGCCGGCGCAGGCCCCCGTCCCCGCACGCCCGGCGCCGCTCGACGCCTGGAGCAACGTGCACGCCGCCGATGCGATTCGGGCGTCGAGCGCGCAGGCGCAGCGGATGCCGGCGGATTCGCGGCGGGCCCTCAAGGCCTTCCTCCGCAATCCGACGGCGATGACCGGCCTCGTCTTCCTGGCGCTGGTGGCCGCCGCCGCCCTCGCCGCGCCGGTGCTCTATCCGGACGATCCGCTCGCCATGGTCGCCCGTCCGCTCATCTGGCCGGGACAGGACCCGGACTATCCGCTCGGCACGGATTCGCTCGGCCGCGACGTCGCCGCCGGCCTGTTCCACGGCGCGCGGGTGTCGCTGATGGTCGGCCTCATCGCCACCGCCATCGGCCTCGCCGCCGGCACGCTGGTGGGGGCGCTGGCCGGCTATTTCGGCGGCCGGCTCGATGCGGCGCTGGTGCGGCTGATCGAGATCTTCCAGTCGATCCCGAGCTTCATCCTGCTGGTCGTGCTGGTCGCCATCGCCCAGCCGACCGTGGCCACCATCACCGTGGCGATCGGCCTCGTCACCTGGCCGACCATCGCCCGGCTGGCGCGCGCCGAGTTCCGCGCCATCCGCGCCAAGGAGTTCGTCGCCGCCGCGAAGAGCCTCGGCTATGGCCACACCCGCATCATCCTGCGCGAGATCCTGCCCAATGCGCTGCCGCCGCTGATCGTCACCGCCTCGGTCATGGTGGCGACCGCCATCCTCAATGAGAGCGCGCTCTCCTTCATGGGCATGGGCGACCCCAACGTGGTCAGCTGGGGCTCGATGATCGGCGCCGGGCGCGAATTGCTACGCACCGCCTGGTTCCTCACCGCCCTGCCCGGCCTCGTCATCGTGTTCACCGTGCTGGCGCTGAACCTGATCGGCGACGGACTGAACGACGCCCTCAACCCGCGCCTGTCGGCGGAGCGCTGAACGAGCTGCGAAAGACCATGGCCGCCATCCTCGACGTCCGCCACCTCTCCATCGCCTTTCCCCGCGCCGTGCCGGTGCCCGACCTCTCCTTCACCGTCGACGAGGGCGAGACGCTGGCGCTGGTCGGCGAATCCGGTTCCGGCAAGTCGCTCACCGCCCTCGCCTTGATGCGCCTGCTGCCGCCAAGCGCCCGCCTCGGCGGGGCGTCGCGGATCCTGTTCTCCGGCCGCGATCTCGCGCATCTGCCCGAGCCGGAGATGCGGCGGCTGCGCGGGCGCGAGATGGCGATGATCTTCCAGGAGCCCATGACCTCGCTCAACCCGGTGATGACCGTCGGCCGGCAGATCGCCGAGGTGCTGGAGCTGCATGAGGGCCTCTCCCGCCGCGCCGCCCGCCGGCGTGCCGCCGAACTGCTCGACCTCGTGCGCATCCCCGAGGCGCATCGCCGGCTCGACGCCTATCCGCACCAGTTCTCCGGCGGGCAGCGCCAGCGGGTGATGATCGCGGTGGCCATCGCCGCCCGGCCGCGCCTGCTGATCGCCGACGAGCCGACGACGGCGCTCGACGTCACCATCCAGGCGCAGATCCTCGAACTGCTCGACGAACTGCGCCGAGACCTCTCCATGGCACTGCTGCTGATCACCCACGACCTCGGCGTCGTCGCGCAATGGGCGGATAGGGTGATCGCCCTCTATGCCGGCCGCAAGGTGGAGGAAGCCCGCCCGCGGCTGATCTTCGGCACCCCGGCGCATCCCTACACGCAGGGCCTGCTCGCCGCCTCGCCGCGCCTGCGCGCCGACTATCACTACAGCGACGGCCCGCTGATCGAGATTCCCGGCAGCATCGTCTCGGCGGCCTGCGAGACCGGCTGCCCCTTCGCGCCGCGCTGCCCGGTCGCCCGCCCGGCCTGCCGCGCGGCGATGCCGCCGCTGCTGCCGCAGGGCGACGGCCATTTCGTCGCTTGCCCCGTCACCACGTTGCGGGAGGCGCCGCATGGCCATCCTGTCGGTCTCTGACCTCTCCACCCATTACCGGCAGTCCGGCGCCACGCTGCGCGCCGTCGACGGCGTGTCCTTCGCGATCGAGAAGGGCGAGACGGTCGGCCTGGTCGGCGAATCCGGCTGCGGCAAGTCGACCCTCGGCAAGTCGATCATCCGCCTCGTCGAGCCGAATGCCGGCAGCATCCGCTTCGACGGCGCGGAGATCACCGGCCTCTCCGCCGGGCAGATGCGCCCGCTGCGCCGCCGGCTGCAGATGGTGTTCCAGGACCCGTTCGGCTCGCTCAATCCGCGCCACACGGTGGGCGAGATCCTCACCGGCCCGCTCGCCGTGCACGGCATCGCCACCAAACGCGAGCGGCGGGAGAAGGTGCGCGACATGCTGCATCGCGTCGGCCTGCCGCCGGACGCGACGGGACGCTACCCGCATGAATTCTCCGGTGGCCAGCGCCAGCGGCTCGGCATCGCCCGCGCGCTGATCCTCGAGCCGGAGCTGATCATCTGCGACGAGCCGGTCTCCGCCCTCGACCTGTCCATCCAGGCGCAGATCCTCAATCTGCTGGTCGGGATGAAGCGCGCGCTCGGCCTCTCCTACCTGTTCATCTCGCACGACCTGTCGGTGGTGCGCTATTTCGCCGACCGCGTGCTGGTGATGTGTCTCGGCCGCATCGTCGAGACCGGCGACCGCCGTGCCCTCTATGAACGCCCGCTGCACCCCTATACGCGCGCGCTGCTCGCCGCCGTGCCGGACGCCTCGCGCGGCCGCGAGGCCACGAGCCTGCCGGGCGAGCTGCCGGGCGCCGGCAACCTGCCCTCCGGCTGCCGCTTCCATCCGCGCTGTCCGCTGGCGACGGAACGCTGCCGCCGCGAGGACCCGCCCTTGCGTGACCTCGCGCCGGGGCGCAGCGTCGCCTGCCACCATGCCGACATCTGAATGCCGCCTCATCGACTGGAGACTCCCATGCCCGCCTATCGCTATCTCGGCCGCTCCGGCCTCAAGGTTCCCCCGCTGACCCTCGGCACCATGATGTTCGGCGGCCCGACCGACGAGGCAACGGCTCAGCGCATCATCCGCAAGGCCTACGACGCCGGCTTCAACTTCCTCGACACCGCCGACGTCTACACCGGCGGGCGCTCGGAGGAGATCGTCGGAGCCGCGGTGAAGGCGGATCGCGACCGCTTCACCATCGCCACCAAGTTCACCAATCCTGTCGCCGGCGCCAACGGCGTCAACCAGAGCGGCTCCTCGCGCAAATGGATCTTCGAGGCGGTCGACAACAGCCTGCGCCGGCTCGGCACCGACTATATCGACCTCCTCTATTTCCATAAGGCCGTCGTGGACGAGCCGCTGGGCGAGGCGGTGCGGGCGGTGGCGGACCTGATCCGCGCCGGCAAGCTGCGCTATTTCGGGGTGTCGAACTTCCGCGGCTGGCGCATCGCCGAGGTAGCGCATCTCGCCGACCAGTTCGGCATCGACCGCCCGGTCGCCAGCCAGCCGCTCTACAACCTCGTCAGCCGCACGGCGGAGGTCGAGCAGTTGCCGGCGGCGCAGTTCTACGGGCTCGGCGTGGTGCCCTACAGCCCGCTGGCGCGCGGCATCCTCACCGCCAAATACGACCCGAGCCAGCCGCCGGCCGCCGACAGCCGCGCCGGCCGCAACGATCCCCGCATCCGCGAGACCGAGTGGCGGCCGGAATCGCTCGCCATCGCGCAGGAGATCAAGCGCTACCTCGCCAATCGCGGCATCGCCCCGGTGGATTTCGCCATCGGCTGGGTGCTGAACAACAAGCTTGTGAGCTCCGCCATCGCCGGCCCCCGCACCGAGGAGCAGTGGGACAGCTATGTGAAGGCGCTCGACTACGCCTTCACTGCCGAGGACGAGGCGCTGGTG
Source organism: Ancylobacter sp. 3268 (assembly GCF_031456575.1). Classification (NCBI taxonomy): domain Bacteria; kingdom Pseudomonadati; phylum Pseudomonadota; class Alphaproteobacteria; order Hyphomicrobiales; family Xanthobacteraceae; genus Ancylobacter; species Ancylobacter sp. 3268. The sequence goes on along the minus strand of NZ_JAVDUX010000008.1, from coordinate 204,920 downwards.
GAAGGGCTGGTGGCGCCCGGCCACGCCTCGACGCCGGGCTATAACGATCCGGCCTATCCGATCGAGGGCCGGGTGCCGCTGATCGGCGAGGCGACGAGGCCGGAACGCCTCCCCCGCCCGCCGGTGCCGCTCAAGGCCGGCGCGGCGTGAGGGGCGCTGCTGTCCGCGCGGCGGCGGTCCGCCTCGGAGGGAGGACCTCCCACATTCCGATGCGGACGGTGTGGTCGAGCGCGGTGTGCCGAACGCGGTTGGGCGCATGTCGGGGCCAGCGCAAGCCGCCGCGCGTCCACTCTAATCGTCGTAGTGCCATTCGCGGAGCAGCATGTCGAGGAAACGCTGGGCGGCCGGCGACAGACGGCCGCTGCGGCGCTGCACGACGCCGATCGGACGGGAAACCTCGGGATCGATCAGCGGGCGGGTCATGATGAAGGGGTGGTCGGATTGCGGCGTCGCGAGACGTGGCAGCACGGAAACGCCAAGGCCGGCCTCCACCAGACCGAGCGAGGTCGACAGGTGGGTGACCTCGTAGAACCATTGCAGCCTGAGGTTTGACCGGGCGAGCGCGGCATCGAGCAATGTCCGGTTGCCGCTGGTGCGCCCCACGGTGATGAGCCGGTGCGGCTCAAGCTCCGACCAGCGCAGCGGTCCCTCCACCGCCAGCGGATGGTCGCGCCGGCAGGCGAGCACGAAGGGGTCGTCCATCAGCGGCGTGAACTGGAGCTGCGGGTCGGAGGAGGCCATGAGGCTGATGCCGAATTCGACCTCGCCGCGCGCCACGCTCTGCAGGCCGTCATTGGCGGTGAGGTCGAGGATGCGGAAGCGGATCTGCGGATAAATCTCGTTGAAGCGCTTGATGACTCCCGGCAGGAAATAAAACGCCGCCGTCGGCAAGCAGGCCATGGTGACGACCGCGTTCTGCCGCTGGCCGAGCTCGCGCACCGAAAATAGCGAGCTCTCGAACTCCTCGAGCATCCGCTTGACCAGCGGGATCAGCTCGCGCCCGAGCGCGGTGGGCGCAACACGGCGCGTCGTGCGCTCCAGAAGCGCGGCCCCGACCGCCTGCTCCAGCTTCTGGATGCGCCGGGTCAATGCCGGCTGTGAGAGATTCAGCGCCTCAGCGGCCTTGTGGAAGCCCTCGAGCTCGACCACGGCGAGGAAGGCGCGGAGATCCAGTATGTCGCAATTGATATTCAAATCACATCAATCCTGACGATCTTTGCATTTAATGCTGATCGAACCTGCCGATACAAGCATGAATAGCGACTATTCATGCGAGGATCGTATCAGATGCACAAGAGTTCCGACATGCGCATCCCCGCTGTGCTGATGCGGGGCGGCACGTCCCGCGGCCCGTTCATCCTCGAAAGCGATCTGCCCGCCGACCCCAAGCTACGCGAGTCCGTGCTGCTCGCCATCATGGGGTCGCCCGACACGCTGCAGGTCAACGGCATTGGCGGAGGCAACCCGCTGACCAGCAAGGTGGCCATCATCTCGCCGTCGCAGCGGCCGGGCGTGGATGTCGAGTACCTGTTCGCTCAGGTCTCGGTAGATCGGCCGATCGTGGACATGACGCCGAATTGCGGCAACATGCTCTCCGCTGTCGGTCCCTTCGCGATCGAGAGCGGGCTGCTGCCGGCGGGCTCGGGCCAGACCACGGTGCGGATCTTCAACCGGAACACCAGCAAGACGATCGAGGCCGTCGTCCAGACGCCCGACGGAAATGTTACTTATGGCGGCGACACCGAGATCGATGGCGTGCCGGGGCGCGCGGCGCCGATCAAGCTCACCTTCCTCGACGCCAACGGCTCGAAGACCGGCAGTCTCTTTCCCACCGGTCACGCGGTCGAGACGATCGAGGACACCCCGGTGACGCTGATCGACTATGCCATGCCGATGATGCTTATCCAGGCTGCGGAACTCGGGCTGGCCGGCACCGAAACGCCGGAGGAGCTCGACGCGAACCGGCCGCTCTTCCGCAAGCTGGAGGCGCTCCGCCGCGAGGCCGGTCGTCGCATGGGGCTCGGCGATGTCTCCAATGCGGTCGTGCCGAAGATCGGGCTGATGGCAGCGCCGGTCCGCGCCGACGGCACGATCACCTCGCGCTACCTCGTGCCCCACCGCACCCACCGCGCCCATGCGGTCACCGGCGCGCTGTGCGTCGCCGTGGCCGCCGCGACGCCGGGCACGGTCGCCCATGCCGTGGCGCGTCTGCCGGCTGCCGGGAAGCCGCTCATCATTGAGCATCCCAGCGGCAAGATCGATGTCGATCTCGAACTGGACGCGGCCGGCGAAGTGCGCCGCGCCAGCCTGATCCGTACCGCCCGCCGCATTTTCGAGGGCACGGTGATCGTGTCCATGGAGGAAGAAGCGGGTGAAGGCGAGCTTCAAGCCCACCGCGCCTGAACGCAGCTCTGCCACAATACCAACGATACAAGAACCGGAGGAAAGTCATGTTGAACCGTCGCCATTTCTCGCTGCTGCTGGCAGCCGGCTGCCTTGCCGCCACCCTTCCCGCCGCCCAGGCGCAGGACGCCTTTCCCGTACGCCCCGTGAAGCTGGTCGTGCCCTATGCCGCAGGTGGCGGCACCGACGCCATTGCCCGCCTTGTCGCCAACGGTGTGGGTGAAAAGCTCGGCCAGGCCATGGTGGTCGAAAACAACGGCACGTCCGGCGGCAATGTCGCTTCCCAGCGCGTGGCGAGCGCCGACCCGGACGGCTACACGGTGCTGATGGCCAATCAGGGGCCTATGGTCGTCAATCCGCATCTGTTCAAGAGCCTGAAGCTCGACCCGCTCACCGCCTTTGATCCGGTGACGCTGATCGCGCGCACACCGCTCGTGGTGGTCGTCTCCAAGAACTCCAAATTCAAGAGCTTCGAAGACATCATCGCCTTCGGCAAGGCAAACCCCGGCGCGCTCACCTATGGTTCGGCCGGCAATGGCTCGGCGAGCCATCTGGCGACGGCGCTGCTGCTGTCGCAGGCCGGCATCAGCGCGGTGCACGTGCCCTACAAGGGCGCGGGCCCGGCGCTCAACGACATGCTGGGCGGACGCGGCGACTTCATGGTGACGACGCTTCCCTCGGTGCTGGGCCTGGTCGACAGCGGCGAGATGGTCCCGCTCGCCGTGACCACCAAGGAGCGGGTCGCCAAGCTGCCCAACGTGCCGGCGGTCGCGGAGCGTGGTTACCCCGACTACGAGTCCGCTGCCTGGTACGGTTTCGCCGTGCCCAAGGGCACGCCGCAGCCGGTGATCGACAAGCTGCGTAACGCGACGCTCGAAGCGCTCGCCACGCCGGTGATCAAGGAGCGCCTGAGCGCCGAGGGCACCACCATCGTCGGCGACACGCCGCAGGAATTCGCCGCGATGATGAAATCGGAGAGCACCCGCTGGTCGAAGTTCCTCGGTGAGGCCGGCATCTCCATCGACTGACGTTGCGCGCCCCGGCTTGGACCGGGGCGCAATCACGCCATGCGGCGGGACGACGTCGCCGCGCCAACGACGAGCCCGGCACCGCATGGCGGAAAGGACCCGGCCGCCGTAACGCCACCACGCGCCAAGGGCTGGAGCCCGGCGAACGCTCAGGGAGGGCATCATGACGGAAGTGGCACGCGGGACCGCGGGCTCGGCCAAGCAGGCGGGAGCCGTTTCCCGCAAGGAACTGGGGGCTGCGGCGATCCTCGTCGCGCTCGCCGTGCTGGGCTTTGCCCTCTCCTCCGAATTGCCGCGCGGCACGCTGCGCTCGGTTGGCGCCGGGATGCTGCCGCAGGCGCTCTCCATTCTGCTCGGACTTTGCGCCATCCCCATCCTCGTCGGTGCGCGACGCGGCGCTGGCGGATCTGAGGAACTCACATTCTCGCTGCGCGGGCCGATCCTCGTGCTTTCGGCCACCGCGCTTTTCGCCCTGACGATCAAGAGTTCACATTTCGACGGCTGGAGCACGCCGGAACTCGGCCTCGTGGTGGCCGGACCGCTCGCCATCATCGTCGGCGGCCATGCCTCCCCGGAGGTCCAGCTGCGTCCACTGGTGACCCTGGCGCTCTTCCTCACACCCTTCAGCCTGGTGCTGTTCGGCGACCTTTTGAACCTGCCGATCCCGATCATGCCGCGCTATGTGCAGGAGGTGCTGCTGGCGGGCTGGAGCTATCGCGGCGCGCTGAGGCTCGCCGCCGTCCTGATGGTCGGCGCCGGCTTGCTGGTCCTGTTCACCGGACGCCGCGCCTCCGCCAAGGCCCCGACAGCGACGAAGGGAGGCTGAGTCATGTTCGATCTCATCGGCAATCTCGGCCTCGGCCTCGCCGTCGCCTTTTCGCTCAAGAACCTCGTCCTGTGCCTCACCGGCTGCCTGGTGGGAACGCTGGTCGGCATTCTGCCGGGCGTCGGGCCGATCGCCACCATCTCGATGCTGCTGCCCATCACCTTCGGGCTCGATCCGGTCGGGGCGCTCATCATGCTCGCCGGCATCTATTACGGTGCGCAATATGGTGGCTCGACCACCGCGATCCTCGTCAACATTCCCGGCGAGGCGACGGCGGTGGTGACGACGCTGGACGGCCACCAGATGGCGCGGCGCGGGCGGGCGGGTGTCGCCCTCGGCATCGCCGCCATCGGCTCCTTCATCGCCGGCACCTTCGCGACCCTACTGATCGCGGCGCTGGCCAAGCCTCTGACAAGCCTCGCTTTGGTCTTCGGTCCGGCGGAGTATTTCTCGCTGATGGTGATGGGCCTCGTCTTCGCCGTCGTGCTGGCGCACGGGTCGATCATCAAGGCCATCGCCATGATCCTCTTCGGCATCCTGCTGTCTACGGTCGGCATCGACCTCGAGACCGGCGAAGCCCGCATGACCCTCGGCATGGAATTCCTGGCGGATGGAATCGATTTCGCCGTGCTCGCCATGGGCGTGTTCGGCGTCGCCGAGATTCTGCGCAATCTCGACAATGTCGAGACGCGGGACGTGGTGAAGCAGGCCATCGGCCGGCTGTTGCCGGGCCGCGCGGAGATGCGCCAGTCGGCAGCGCCGATCGCGCGCGGCACGATCATCGGCTCCATCCTCGGCATCCTGCCGGGCAACGGGGCCGTCCTCGGCCCGTTCGCCGCCTACACGCTGGAGAAGAAAATCGCCAAGGATCCCAGCCGCTTCGGCAAGGGCGCGATCGAAGGCGTCGCGGGGCCGGAGAGCGCCAACAATGCCGGCGCGCAGACCTCCTTCATCCCTCTGCTCACCCTCGGCATTCCGCCCAATGCGGTGATGGCGCTGATGGTCGGCGCGATGACCATCCACGGCATCGTGCCGGGCCCGCTGGTGATGACCAATTCGCCGGACCTGTTCTGGGGCATGATCGCCTCGATGTGGATCGGCAACCTCATGCTGCTCATCATCAACCTGCCGATGATCGGCCTGTGGGTAAAGCTGCTGAAGGTGCCCTATCACCTCATGTTCCCGGCGATCCTGATGTTCTGCTCCATCGGCATCTTCTCGATCAATTCCGAGCCGGTGCAGGTGCTGCTGATCGGGCTGTTCGGCTTTGCCGGCTACCTCCTGGCTAAATTCGGCTTCGAGCCGGCGCCGATGCTGCTCGGTTTCGTTCTGGGCCGCTTGATGGAGGAGAATTTCCGGCGCGCCCTTCTGGTCTCGCGCGGCGACATGGCGACCTTCATAGAGAGCCCGATCTCCGCCGGCCTGCTCGCCATCGCGGCCATCATGCTGGTGGTGGTGCTGCTGCCGAGCTTCCGCCGCGGGCGCGAGGACGTCTTCGCCGAGTAGCCCTCACCGCCGGGCGGGGGCGCATCGCAGTTGCCCCCGCTCCGCATTCCCTGACGGATTTCGACCATGACCGCCAGTGCCGAGCCGCCGCCGAATTCGCCGGTCATCCGGACCATCGCCATGCCCGCCGACACCAACCCGGCAGGCGATATTTTCGGCGGCTGGCTGATGGCGCATATGGATCTCGCCGCCGGCAATGTCGGCACGCGCCGTGCCAAGGGACGCGTTGCCACCGTGGCGGTGGAAGCCATGAGCTTTCTCAGCCCGGTTCTGGTCGGCGACGAGGTGAGCTTCTATGGCGAGGTCCTGTCGGTGGGACGCACATCGCTCCGCATCCGCATCGAGGCCTGGCGTCGCCCCCGTGAAGGCGAGGCGTTGAACAAGGTGACGGAGGCGACCTTCACGTTCGTGGCGATCGGCACCGACCGCCGGCCGCGGCCGATCGACGGGCAATGAGCCCTATTGAGGAAGGCGCTGTGGACGCGAACCGGGCATTGCAAGCTCGATGATCGGCGGAACGCTGACTTAAGAATCCTCGACATCGATCGCACGAATGGCCTCACGCCTGTCGGCCCGAGTTCCTTCCTCTCCGCACTCCTGGATGAAGTCGAGAAAGGCCCGGACCTTCGCCGGCGGGAGATGCCGCGAAGGGTGGTAGGCATAGAGCGGATACGACTCCTCGGACCAATCCGGCAAAATCCGCACCAGGTCGCCGCGCGCCAGAAACGGAGACAGGCCAACCCGAAGGCCCTGGAAAACACCCTGGCCCGCCACGCAGGCGGACACCGCCACCGATGGATCGTCCAGCACCAGCCGGCCCGAGACCTTGACCTCCACGACCTTGCCGCCGCGATGAAACTCCCACGGGAAAGGCAGTCCCGTCTGTGGATCACGGAAAAGCAGCGCCTCGTGATGGACGAGATCGTGCGGCGAACGCGGCTCGCCATGGCGCGCGAGATAAGAGGGCGCCGCCACGGTCAAGACCTGCGTTTCCAGAAGCTTGCGCGCGATCAGCGATGATGCGTCAGGCGGACCGAAGCGCACGGCGACATCAACGCCCGCCATCATCTCCTCCCGATAGTTGCTGGTCGAGACGTCGACCGACAGCAGCGGATAGCGCGCGAGGAACTGCTGGAGGCTGGGCGCGAGCACCATACGCGCGAACCACGGGTCCACAGAAACCCGCAGCCGCCCGCGTACGACGGCCGCGGCACCGGCGGCCTCGGCGACGGCCTCATCGAGGCCGGCAAGAAGCGGCATCACCTGAGCGTGGAAGCGGCGCCCTTCCTCGGTGAGGCTGACTTCGCGCGGGTTGCGGTCGAACAGCCGCACCCCGACGCGGGTCTCCAGACGCGCGACGGCGCGGCTCACCCCGGAAGGCGTGAGGCCGAGCATTTCCGCCGCGCGGGCAAAGTTGCCCGCTTCGGTGACCGCAGCGAGGACGCCTACGCCGGTGAGCAGTCGCGTATCGAAACTCAAGCTGGTCCCCGCGCGAACGAGCCGTGATTTCTGGTCACCATAGCGCTGATATTTATGCGCGTGAATCACATCATCGCGCGACCTACAACGGCGTCGACAGAGTGGAGACGATCACCCGTCCACCCGAGGGAAGGATTTGGTCTCGTGACGGACGGATCGCTGCGCCTGAGCCCAGCCAGGACGCCATCACGGTATGTCATCTGCTCACCCGCATCGGTAACACCTTTCGATCTGGAGCGATCAGATCACCCGCTGCTAGCTATGCCGGGCTCGCCCGAGCACAGACATCAACCTGCTGTAACATCGAGAGAACACCATGTTCGCCATCACCGGAATCACCGGCAAGGTCGGCGGCGCGCTTGCCCGCTGTCTGCTCACCGAGGGCCTTCCCGTCCGCGCCGTCCTGCGCGATGCCGGCAAGGCAACCGATTGGACGGCGCTCGGCTGCGAAGCGGCCCTGGCCGAGATGGATGACGCGGCGAGCCTTGCCGCCGCGTTCCAGGGCGCCGAGGGCGTCTTCATCCTGCCGCCGTCCGAATTCGACCCCGAAACTGGTTTCCCGGAGGCACGGCGGGTCATCGAGGCGGTGCGTGCGGCGCTGGTCGAGGCGCGCCCCGGCAAGGTGGTCTGCCTCTCGACCATCGGCACCGACGCTCCCTATGAGAATCTGCTGACCCAGCGCACATTGCTGGAGCAAGCGCTGGCCGACATCGGCCTGCCGGTCACCTTCCTGCGCCCCGGCTGGTTCATGGAGAATGCGCAATGGGACGTCCCGGCGGCGCGGGACGAAGGTGTGCTGCGGAGTTTCCTGCAGCCGGCGGACAAGACCTTCCCGATGGTCGCGACACAGGATGTCGGGCGTACCGCCGCGGCCCTGCTGCGGGAGAACTGGAGCGGCATGCGCGTGGTCGAACTAGAAGGTCCCACCCGCGTTTCCCCGAACGACATCGCCCACGCCTTCGCCGCGGCGCTGGGGCGGCCGGTCTCGGTCGAAATCGTGCCGCGCGAAAGCTGGGAGCCGATTTTTCGGGCTCAGGGCACGCGCAATCCGCAACCGCGCATCCGCATGATCGACGGCTTCAACGACGGCTGGATCGCGTTTCATGACCAGGGCCGCTCGGCCGTGAAGGGCACGACCACGCTGGAAAGCGTCATCGCCACACTGGTCCGTGCCAGCGGGGACCCGGACGCGGCCTGAATCGGCGCTGCGAACCTCGGAAACAGGCGGAGGCCGCAGCCTGCAGGCTATCCGCGAGAGGATCGACATGGAAACGATCGTCACACGGGGTGTGAGACCATTCCATGATCGGCCTCTGCACCTTCCGCTCCGCTCGCCCAGGGTCGCGCCGCGAACGGTCCCGAGCTCGCCGGAGGTGCTCGCAAGCAGGGAGCGAGTGCCGCGCCGATCGCCCTCGCCCGGCTGCTCGATCGGCCCGGCGTCTGATCGCCGCCAGGGCCGAATGCCGGATCGGCGTGGACCGAAGCCGGAACACCACGGCGGCGGCCGGCGGCCGCCATGACAAATGTTTAGTTCAACTAACAAGTCGGCATGACTTTCTAAATAGCGCTAATGGCCGATTTCCTCCATGGTCGCTCTCGAGCAGCAAGAAAACAACGCTGCCGCGCCGCGAGCCGCAGGGTCATTCCTGGCTCCGGTGGAGGAGTTTACGCCGCTTCCGATGACCCGCATCGCCTCGACGCCGGCCGACCGGCCGCGCGACGGCGATCTGCGCAGAACGCAATGACGCCTCGGCACGGCCGCGGCGTGAGCGCGGACCCATGTCCGCCTCCATGGCCGCCCATGTCCGCAACGCCCAACAGCATCGTATTGAGGATCGCCCGATGAATCTCTCGTCCCTACTCAACGCGCGCGCCGCCAAGGGCCGCCCGGTTCGCGCCGGCCTGATCGGCGCCGGCAAATTCGGCTCGATGGTGCTGGCGCAGGCGCAGCGCATCGAGGGATTGCAGATCGTCGTCATCGCCGATCTCAATGTCGGCAAGGCGAAGGAATCGCTGGCCCGCGTCGGCTGGCCGGCAGAGCGCTACACGGCGACCAGTGCCGGCGACGCGGTCAAGACCGGCAAGACCTTCGTCACCGACGATGTGAACGCCATGTTCGCCTGCGACGAGATCGAATGCGTCATCGAAGCGACCGGGCATCCGATCGCCGGCACCCGCCACGCGCTGGGCGCCATCGACGCCGGCAAGCATGTGGTGATGGTGAATGTGGAAGCCGACGTCATGGTCGGCCCGATCCTCGCCGAGCGCGCCCGCAGGAAGGGCGTCATCTATTCGATGGCCTATGGTGACCAGCCGGCGCTGATCTGCGAACTGGTCGACTGGGCGCGCGCCACCGGCTTCGAGATCACCGCCGCCGGCAAGGGGATGAATTTCGAGCCGCGCTATCGCTACTCGACCCCCGATACGGTGTGGGGCTTCTTCGGCTGGACCGAGGAGGAGGTCAAGGCCGGCGACTTCAACCCGAAGATGTACAACTCCTTCACCGACGGAACCAAGGCGGCGATCGAGATGGCGGCGGTGGCCAACGGCACCGGCCTCGATTGCCCGGATGACGGCCTCGCCTTCCCGCCGGCGGGCCTGCACGACTTGGCCAAGGTGTTCCGCCCCGCAGCCGATGGCGGGCGCATGGCACGCTCGGGCCTCGTCGACATCGCCGCCAGCCAGGAGCCGGACGGGCGCGAGGTCTACAACAACATTCGCTACGGCGTGTTCGTCACCTTCAAGGCGCACAATGAATATGCCCGCGCCTGCTTCAAGCAGTACGGCCTGCTGACCGATCCCTCCGGTTGGTACGCCTCGATGTGGCGCCCATTCCACATCATCGGGCTGGAGACCTCGGTGAGCGTGCTCTCGGCCTGCCTGCGCGGTGAGCCGACCGGCTGCTCCAGGGAGTTCCGCGGCGATGCCGTCGCCACCGCCAAGAAGGACATGCAGCCCGGCGAGGTGCTGGATGGCGAGGGCGGCTATGCGGTGTGGGCGAACGCCATTCCGGCGGCGCGCAGCCTCGATCTTCGCGCACTGCCGATCGGTCTTGCCCATAACGTCAAGCTGAAGCGGCCGATCAAGAAAGACCAGATCGTGAGCTTCGACGATGTCGAGCTCACCGCCGATCTCGATGTGGTGGGCCTGCGCCGCGAGATGGAAGACACCTTCCGCGCGGGCACCAGCGTCGCCGCCTGATCCGGCCGCGCGGCGGGGATCCGGCCCAAGGATCCCCGTTCGATGCATGAGGACATGATGACCCGTTCCGCTCCCGATCACGCCTTCGTCGTCATCGCCGAATTCCGGGTGAAGCCGGACGCCATGGAATCGTTTCTCGCGGCAGCCGAGGACGACGCCAGCCATTCGGTCGCCGACGAGCCCGGGTGCCGGCAGTTCGATGTCGTGCGGCCGACGGGCGAGGCCGACAGCGTGCTGTTCTACGAGGTGTATGACAGCCGCGCCGCCTTCGACGCGCATCTGCAAACGCCGCATCTGGCGCGCTTTCGCGCCGCCTTCCCGTCGCTGATCGTCGAGGAGCGGCCTGTCCGCTTCGGCGGACGGCAATATCCTTGATCCCGGCGCGCAGGAGCCGCCCGCCATGCCCGCAGCGCTTCCATCCATCGGTTTTATCGGCACCGGCATCATGGGCGGCCACATGGCCCGCCGGCTGTCCGGGGCGGGCTACCGGCTCCGCGTCTGGAACCGCACGGCGGAAAAGGCCGAAGCGCTGGCCGGCCATGGCATCGAGATCGCTCCGTCCGCCTCCGCGGCGGCCGCGGGAGCGGACGTCGTGATCTGCATGCTCAGTTCCGGCCCGGTATGCGACGCGGTGCTGGGCGGACGCGACGGTGCCCTCGCCGCCATGCGTACCGGCGCGACGCTGGTGGTGATGAGTTCGATCCCGGTCGAGACGGCACGGGCCCAGGCCGATGCCTGCACGCGGCGCGGGCTCGGCTATGTCGATGCGCCGGTTTCCGGCGGCGAGCGCGGAGCGCGTGAAGGCACGCTCGCCATAATGGCCGGCGGCGACGCCGGCACCATCGAGGAACTGGCGCCGCTTTTCGCGCCGCTCGGCCGAACCACCCATGTCGGGCCGGCCGGCTCCGGCCAGCTCGCCAAGCTGGCCAACCAGCTCATCGTCGCCTCCAACATCTGCGCGGTGGCGGAAGCGCTGCTGCTCGCCGAGCGCGGCGGCGCCGACCCGGCGCGGGTGCGCGAGGCCCTGCTCGGCGGCTTCGCCGATTCGACCGTGCTGCGCCAGCATGGCGAGCGCATGGTACGCGGCGACTTTACGCCGGGAGGCCCGGCCAAATACCAGGTGAAGGACACGTCGACGGCGCTGCGCCTGGCCCGTTCGCTCGGCCTCAGCCTGCCCGTCGCCGACGCCGTCGACCGCCTATTCCAGAATCTCGTCGATCATGGCGGCGCCGACATGGACCACAGCGCCGTGCTCGTCGAACTGCGACGCGCCAATCGCTCGGCTGACACTGCCCTCGACGCCTGACAACGTTCAATAATGTCAACAAGCCGGGACACAGAATCCCGATACGGAGGAAACGACATGACGGCCTTTTCGATCCGCGGCCTGCTAATCGCCGCCTCGCTTGCGCTCGCCGTTCCGGCCGGTGCCGAGACGCTGACCCTATCCACCCCGGATGCCGATACGTCCGAGATCACCCTTGCCGCCAATCACTTCGCCGAGCTGGTCAAGCAGAAGACCAAAGGCGAGCTGGAAATCCGGGTATTCCCGAACGGCACGCTCTATGGCGGCGACCCGGCGGCGGGCGTGAAGCAGCTGGCGAGCGGCTCGCTCGACATGCTGTTCAACGCCACCTCGCTCTACGCCACCTTCAATCCCAAATTCACCGCGATCGCCGTGCCCTATCTGTTCGACGACGTCGAGCAGCTGCGCGCCTATCTCAACAGCCCCCTCGGCGAGGAGCTGCGCGGCGATCTTTCCAAGATCGGCATTATGGGGCTCGATTTGTGGTCGCGCCCGCTGCGGCAGATCACCAATTCCAAGCGGCCCATCACCAGCCCCGACGATTTGAAGGGGCTGAAGCTGCGGGTTCCCAACAACCCCCTCTGGGTCAAGTTCTTCGGCGCCATGGGCGCCGCACCCACTCCGATGGCCTTCGCCGAGGTCTACAACGCCTTGCAGCTCGGCGTGGTGGACGGGCAGGAAAACCCGGTCAACGTGCCGGTGAGCGCCCGCCTGTACGAGGTGCAGAAATACCTCACCATCTCCAATCACATCGCCGATGCATGGGTGGTGGGCATCAACCCCCGCCGCTATCAGGCGCTGCCGGAGCCGTTCAAGACCGCGCTCAACGAGGCGGCGGCTGAGACCGAGGAGTGGAAGGCGAAGAACGATGCGGCCGATATCGCCAAGTCGATCGCCACGCTCGAGAAGAACGGCATGACGATGAACGAGCTCACCGCCGAGCAGCGCGCCGCCTTCGTCGCCGTCTCCAAAAGCCTCTATCCGGTCTTCCAGGGCCTGGTGAAGGATCCCTCGTTCTTCGACCGCACCACGGCCTTCACCGGCAAGAGCTGACCCTGACGGCGGCCTGCACAGGGCCGCCCTCTCCCTTCCCAGTGGACACAGGGTGATCTCATGTCCCCCAGCCGTTTCACGCTTGGACGTTTCGTGCAGATCGTCGCCGACTACACCGCCGGCGCGGCCTGTGGCGGCATCCTCATCGTGGTGCTTCTCCAGGTGACAAGCCGCCTTGTCGGGCATCCGCTGCCCTGGACCGAGGAGGCGGTACGCTTCCTCTTCATCTGGATGGTGTTTCTCGGCCTGGCCGCCGGCTTCCGCACGGTCGAGAACGCACGGGTGATCGTGTTCCTCGCCATGGCACGCGAGGTAACGCGGTATCTGGCGGTGCCTATCTACGTCCTCTTCTGCGTCGGCTTCTTCATCCTGATCGGCTGGACGGGCATCGCCCTGGTCGAGCAGCAGATCATGATGAACGAGGAGGCCGCGACGCTGCCGCTGCCAATGTGGGTGATAGGCATCATCATGCCGCTGTCCTCCGCCATCGCCATCCTCGCCATCATCGAATCGGTACGCAGCCGTCGCGAGCTGATCGCGGTGCCCGAACCCGGCCTCATGCAGGACGAGTTCGCCCGCGAGATGCTCCATGCCGACGTTTCCGCGACCGGAGGGCACTAGCCATGATGAGCCTCATCCTGTTCGCCATCTTCATCGTGCTCAGCATGATCGGCGTGCCGCTGGCGATAGCGCTCGGCCTTGCCGGCGTGGCGACGCTGCTGATGTTCACCTCCATGCCGCTCGATCTGCTGACGCAGACCATGTTCTCGTCGATGAACTCGTTCCTGCTGGTCGCGGTGCCGCTGTTCATCCTGGTCGGCGCGGTGATGGAACGCGGGCGCGTCGCCGAGCGCATCTTCGACTTCGCCGAATCCATGGTTGGCTGGCTGCCGGGCGGGCTCGGCCATGTGAACGTGCTGTCCTCGGTGATCTTCTCCGGCGTTTCGGGCTCCTCGGTCGCCGATATCGCCTCGGTCGGTGCCATCGAGATCAAGGCCATGGAGCGCCACGGCTTTCCCAAGGGCTATGCGGTGGGCATGACGCTGTGCACCGCGACGCTGTCCTCCATCATCCCGCCCTCGATCCTGATCGTCATCGCCGGCTCCATCGCCAATGTCTCGATCGGCACGCTGCTGGTGGCGGGGCTGGTGCCGGGCCTGTTCATCGCCTTCGCCTTCATCGTGTTCAACCACTTCTATTCGGTGCGCTACGGCTACAACCCGCCCTCGAAATTCAACCTGCGCATGGTGTTCGTCACCGGCTTGCGAGCGATCCTGCCGATGCTGACGCCGCTGATCCTGATCATCGGCATCGCCAGCGGCGTGTTTACCCCGACCGAGGCGGCGGCGGTGGCGGTGCTCTATGTCGGCGTGCTCGGCGTGCTGGTCTACAAGACCATCCCGCTCTCCGAGCTGCCCGCGATCTTCATCTCGACCGCGCGCCTCTCCGGCAGCATCCTCTTCATCGCGGCGACCTCGCAGATCGCCGCCTGGGTCTTCGCCTATGAGGGGCTGCCGCAGCAGCTCTCCGCCGTCCTCGCGGCGATGGACCTCGGCCCGACCACCGGAATGCTGGCGATCTTCGTGTTCCTGCTGCTCATCGGCATCTTCATGGAAGCGATCCCGGCGATGTTCATCCTCATTCCGGTGCTGATGCCGCCGGTGGCGACGCTGGGCATCGATCCCATCCATTTCCTCATCGTGACGGTGATGACGCTGACTCTCGGCCTCGTGACGCCGCCGGTCGGCGTGTGCCTGTTCGCCGCGGCGCAGGTCGCGGAGATGCGGATCGAGGATGTGATCAAGGGCTCTCTGGCGCCGATGGCGGTGCTCACCCTCGCCATCTTCGCGCTGGTGCTGTTCCCGGTGCTGACGCTCGGGCCGATACGCGCCCTCGGCCTCTATTGAGCGCGGCGGAGCATGATGGACACAGCCGCAGAATTCATCGTGGTGATGGGCGTATCCGGCGCGGGCAAAAGCGAGATCGCCCAGCGGCTTGCCGGCGCGCTCGCAGCACCTTTCATCGAGGCCGACCGCCTGCACAGCGCGGAGAATGTCGCGCGCATGGCCCAGGGCATCGGGCTGACCGACGAGATGCGCTGGCCCTGGCTGGCGGCGGTCTGCGCCGCGGCGCGGGCGGAGCCGCAGCGCCCGGTGATCATCGCCTGCTCGGCGCTGCGCCGCGTCTATCGCGACTTCCTGCGCCGCCAACTGGGCGATGTGGGCTTCGTGTTCCTCGACGGTCCGCGTGAACTCATCGCCGAACGGCTTCGCGGGCGGCCGGCGCATTTTGCCACCACCTCGCTGCTCGAAAGCCAACTGGCGACGCTGGAGCCGCCGACCGGGGAAGCCGATACCTTTGCCGTCTCGCTTACCCTGGCGCCGGCGCAGATCGTCGACGCGGTGCTGCGGCGGGTGCAGCCGGCGGAAGCTCCGTCGCGCTGAGCGCGGCGCGGGCATTGCGACGGCGCATCTCCCATCCGGCCCGCTCGGCCCGCAGCCAATCGAGGAACAGCCGCACCTTGCGTTGCCGCAGATGCTCGTGCGGGCATACGATCCACTGCGTCACCAGCCGTATCGGCGGCGGGACCGCCACCGGGCAGATGAGCCGCCCGCTCTCCAGCTCGCGCTCCATCATCAGCGTGCTCTCGAGCGCGATGCCCATGCCGCCGGCGGCGGCGTCGATGGCCATGTGGCTGCGGTCGAACGACACCCGCGCCCAGCGCTCGCCCGGCTCCACCCCGGCAAGCGCGAACCAGCGCGGCCATTGCGCCTGCGATTTCACCGAATGGATCAGCCGGAAGCGCGGCAGCTCGGCGGCGGTGAGGCTGCCGGCCGGGGTGTAATCGGGCGAACAGGCCGGGAAGAAGTCTTCCTCAGCCAGGCCTTCGACGAACATGCCGGGCCAGCGCCCGTCGCCGTGACGAATTTCGATATCCACCACCTCGCGCCGGAAGGTGGTCGGCTCGTTGGTGCCGTCGATGCGGACGTCGAGATCGGGATTGCGGTCGAGAAAGGCGCCGAGCCGTGGCAACAGCCATTTGTTGGAAAGCGTCGGCGTCGCGCGCACGGTCAAGGTGGTGACCGAGCGATAGCCGCGGATGAGATTGGTCGCCTCGGCGATCCGCTCGACCTCGTCGGTGATGGTGGAGAAGTAGCGCTCGCCCGCCTCGGTGAGCATGACGCGGCGCCCGACCTTGCTCATCAGCGTCAGGCCGAGCTGGGTTTCCAGCATCTGGATCTGCTGGCTGACGGCGGAGGGCGTGACGCTCAGTTCCTCCGCCGCCTTGGAAATGCTGCCGAGGCGCGCGGCGGTATGAAACACGAAGATGGCGCGGATAGGCAGTTGCATCGCACACCGCTGGCTTTGATGACCCATCATAGAAGGCCCTGGCGGTTCCCGGCAAACGCCAACGAAACCCTCCGCCCGATGCTTCAGCGGCACGGCAGGAGATGCCGCGCCGACCGGAGCGGGCAGCCAGGCGTCTGCGGAAAGCGGGCATCGTCCGCGCCGCGCCCGCACGCCTCGCGCGACGCGCTTTACGAGCCGCGCCGCACGACGTCCGGCAACACCGCGCGGGCGCCGATCACGAATATCCGCACCGCATCAGCGATGATGTCGTCGAGATCCCGGGGCGCCGGCGCCTGGTACACATAGCGGCGGATCGCGATGTAGAAGATGCGGCCGTGCAGGCCCCAGAACATTTCCGTCTCACGCTCGGTGAGCGGCGCCTGCGCCACGTCCGGCAGGCCGAATTCGGCGCGCAGCTCGGCGCAGGCGGGCTCGATGACTTCGCGCCGGACGATGTCGAGGTAGCGGCTGGTGATGTCGACGGCCCGCAGGCCGGAGAACACGAAGATCCTCACCCAGTCATGGTCGAAGACCTGCTCGACATATTCCCGGTAGAACTGCTCCAACCGCTGGTCGAGCGGCCGTGACCGGTCGGCGATCAGCGGGCCCCAGGACGCCTTCCAGCGGCTGACATACACATGCTCGTAGACGCGCTCGATCAGCGCCTCCTTGCTGGGGAAATGGCGATAGATCGCCGAATGGGTAATGCCCATGCGCTTGGCGAGCTCGCGGGTCTGCCCCTCGAAGCCCTGCTCGGCGAAAAAGCGGATTGCCGCGTCCAGAATGGCCTGTTCGCGTTCCGGCGCCCGCATGTTGCGCCGGCGGGGGCGCGTCACCGTCAGCTCGTCCTCAGAAATCGTCATTCGCCTTCTCGTTATGCATTAACAAATATAACGATTTGATTTGCCTGCGCAATCTTGTGACCATTTGGTCATTTTATCTTGACGCCTCCCTCCTGTCGTGCGTTCATTTTGAGACCAGATGGTTACAAATCTGGACGGAAACGCAGCCAGGGAGTTCGGCGCCTTGAAAGCCCGAGCCTTCGATTATATCCGCCCCGCCACCGTCGCGGAGGCGCTTGCCGCCTTTGCCGAAGCGGAGGGCGACGCCAGCTATATCGCCGGCGGGCAGAGCTTGGTCCCGGCGCTGGCGCTGCGGCTGCAGGCGCCGGCGCGGCTGATCGACATCGGCCATATCGCCGCGTTGCGCGGCATCGCCGTCGAGGACGGCTGGCTGCGGCTGGGGGCGCTGACGCGCCATGTCGAGGCCCATGATCACCCGCTGATCGCGGCACATGCTCCGCTGCTGGCGCTCGCCGCCCCCCATGTCGCCCATCCGGCGATCCGCAACCGCGGCACGCTCGGCGGCAGCGTCGCCCTCGCCGACCCGGCGTCGGAATTCCCGGCGATGATGCTCGCCATGGAGGCGGAGATCGAGATCGCTGGGCCGGCCGGCACCCGGCGCGTGCCGGCCGAGACCTTCTTCCAGGATCTCTACCAGACGGCGCTCGAACCCGGCGAACTGCTCGCCGCGCTGCATATTCCCGTCGCGCAGCCGGAACATCGCTGCGCCTTCGACGAAATCGCCCGCCGCCGTGGCGACTATGCTCTGGTCGGCTGCGGCATCCGGCTCGCCCTGCCGCGGGACAGGGTGGAGGAGGCCCGCATCGCCTTCCTCGCCGTGGGGCCGACACCGATGCGGGCGCGGGCGGCGGAGACGGCGCTCGCCGGCGCCCGCCTCGACGCCGACGCCATTGCCCGGGCCCAGGCCGCGCTGGCGCAGGATCTCGATCCGCCGGAGGACAGCGAGGTGCCACCGGCGATGCGGCTGCATCTCTCCCGCGTGCTGCTCGGCCGCCTGCTCGGCCGGTTGCGCGGCCAGATCGCGGAGGCGGCATGAGCGCCCCCCTGCACGTCACCCTCACCGTCAATGGCGAGACGCTGAGCCGCCTTATCGAGCCGCGCGAGACGCTGGCCGATTTCCTGCGCCGAGATCTCGGCCTCACCGGCACCCATACCGGCTGTGAGATGGGGGTGTGCGGCGCCTGCCTCGTCCTGCTCGATGGCGTGCCGGTGCATGCCTGCCTGATCTTCGCGGTGCAGGCCGCCGGCGCCAACATCGCCACTGTGGAAGGATTGACGGAAAGCGCCGCCGTCACCGATCTCCAGCGCGCCTTCCATGAGCGCAACGCCCTGCAATGCGGCTTCTGCACACCGGGCATGCTGATCGCGGCGCAGGGGCTGCTCGACCGCACACCGATGCCGAGCCGCGCGGAAATCCGCGATGCCCTGTCGGGAAACTACTGCCGCTGCACCGGCTATGAGGCCATCGTCGACGCCATCGAGACCGTGGCGCGCAAACGGGCGGCGGGCGAGGCCGCGCCGCGCTTTGCGGAGGAGCCGGCATGAACGCCCCTCTCGGCAGCCTCGACCGCCCCAACTCCTATATCGGCCGCGCGGTGACCCGGCCGAACGCCAAGCGCCTGCTGGTCGGGCGCGGGCGCTATGTCACCGATCTCACATTGCCGCGCATGCTGCATGCCGCCTTCCTGCGCAGCCCCTATGCCCATGCCCGCATCGCCTCCATCGACGCGGAAGCCGCGCGCGCCATGCCGGGCGTGCGGCTCGTCGCCACCGGCGCCGATCTGGCGAAGCTGTGCGCGCCCTGGGTCGGCACGCTCGATCATTTCACCGGCATGAAGTCGGCGCCGCAATGGCCGTTGCCGCTGGAGGAGGTGCTGTGGTCCGGCCAGGCGGTGGTCGCCGTGGTCGCCGATACTCGCGCCCAGGCCGAGGACGCCGTCGAGGCCGTCCTCGTCGCGTTCGAGGAACTGCCGGTGGTCGCCGACATCGACGCCGCCCGCGAAGCCGGTGCCAACCGCGCGGCGGCCGGGATCGAGGACAATCTGTGTTTCCGCAGCCGTCTCGACACCGGCGGCATCGACGCCATCTTCGCCGGGGCCGCCCATGTGGTCGAGGAGGAGTTCCACTTCGGCCGCCATACGGCGGTGACGCTGGAGCCGCGCGCCATCCTCGCCGACTGGGACGCCAGCGAGGGCAAGCTCACCGTCCATCACGCCACCCAGACACCCTATCAGTTCCAGGACCTGTATTCCCGCCATTACGGCATACCGGAAGCCAGCGTGCGGGTGATCGCGCCCGATATCGGCGGCTCGTTCGGCATGAAGCTGCATGTCTATCACGAGGACATGGCGGTCATCGGCCTCAGCCTGCTGTGCCGCCGGCCGGTGAAATATGTCGCCGACCGCATGGAATCCTTCGTCTCCGACATCCACGCCCGCGACCACCGGGTGCGCGCCCGCATGGCGGTGGATGCCGGGGGAACCATCCTCGCCATGGATGTCGACGACGTCACCGCCATCGGCGCCTTCTCCGCCTATCCGCGCACCAGCGCGGTGGAGGGCAACCAGGTCATCCGGCTGATGGGCGCGCCCTACGGCTTCCGCAACTACCGGGCGGAGCTGGCGGTGGTGTTCCAGAACAAGGTGCAGACCAGCCAGTATCGCGCCGTCGGACACCCCATCGCCTGCACCGTCACCGAGCGACTGATCGACATGGCGGCCGTCCGCGCCGGCCTCGATCCGGCGGCGATGCGCGAGAAGAACCTCATTCCCGACGACGCCTATCCCTGCTCCTCGCCCACCGGCTACCGGTTCGAGGCGCTGTCGCACCAGGCGAGCCTCGCCAAGCTGAAAGCGCTGATGGACTATGACGGACTGCGCGCCGAGCAGGCGGCGCTGCGGGCGCGCGGCGTGTATCGCGGCATCGGCCTCGCCGCCTTCGTCGAGATTTCCAATCCGAGCCCGGCCTTTTACGGCATTGGCGGCGCCCGCATCTCGGCGCAGGACGGCGCCACCCTCAGCATCACCCCCTCCGGCGAGGTGCGCTGCCTGATTTCGGTGACCGAGCAGGGCCAGGGCACCGAGACCATCATCGGCCAGATCGTCGCCGATCAGCTCGGCGTGGCGCGGGAGAAGGTGCGGGTCGTCACCGGCGACACCGAGACGACGCCGCATGGCGGCGCGACCTGGGCCTGCCGAGGCGCCGGCATCGGCGGCGAGACGGCGCTGCAGGCCGCCCGCCGGCTGCGCGACAATGTGCTGGCGCTCGCCGCCGCCATCCTGCAGGCCCGGCCCGGCGATCTCGACCTGCGCGACGGGCTCATCGTCGATGCGCT
This sequence comes from Ancylobacter sp. 3268, assembly GCF_031456575.1. NCBI lineage: Bacteria > Pseudomonadati > Pseudomonadota > Alphaproteobacteria > Hyphomicrobiales > Xanthobacteraceae > Ancylobacter > Ancylobacter sp. 3268. Next base: position 184,570 of record NZ_JAVDUX010000008.1, on the reverse strand, counting down.
CTCCGGCGCCGAGCGGATCCGCCTCGCCGAGGTGGCGCGCATCGCCTATTTCCGTTCGGATACGCTGCCGCCGGATGCGAGTGCGCAGCTGTCGATCACCCATCACTACGCGCCGCAGGGCTACCCCTTCGCCTTCACCAACGGCATCCAGGGCTGCCATGTCGAACTCGATGTCGAAACCGGCCTGGTCAAGATCCTGAAGCACTGGGTGGTGGAGGATTGCGGCCGCATCATCAACCCGCTGCTGGTCGACGAGCAGGTGCGCGGCGGCGTGGTGCAGGGACTCGGCGCCGCCTTCTTCGAGGAATGCCGCTACGACGCCGGCGGCCAGCTCACCAACGGCTCGCTCGCGGATTACCTCGTGCCGATGGCCGGCGAGATGCCCGACATCGTCGTCGGCCATATCGAGACCCCGACCGCCGACACCGCGCTCGGCGCCAAGGGCTGCGGCGAGGCCGGCACCGCCGCCGCCGCCGCCGCCGCGCTCAATGCCGTCAACGACGCCATGGCTCCCTTCGGGGCCAGCATTGCCCAGATACCGATGACACCGGCGCGACTTCTAAAGTCGTTCGGCAAGATCTGACGCCAAGCCACTGACAACGCACAAAACAACAATGACAAAAATGAAAATCCGCGGAGGAAACCATGACCAAGGGCCTGCCTACGCTTCCCATCACCCGCCGGCACGCGCTGGCCGGCTTCGCCGCCGGCACCGCCACGCTCGCCATGCCCGGCCTGCTGCGCGCGCAAAGTGAGACCATCCGCATCGGCTTTCCCACCCCGTTGACCGGCCCCTATGCCGCCGAGGCGAAGGACCAGGTGCGCAGCGCCGAGCTTGCGGTGAAGCTCGCCAACGACAAGGGCGGCATAGGCGGACGCAAGGTCGAGCTGCTGGTGCGCGACGACAAGATGAACGCTGGCGAGGCCGCCACCCGCACGCTTGAGCTGATCGAGAAGGAAAAGGTCCACGCCGTGGTCGGCTCGCTGTCGAGCGCGGTGCAGCTGGCGATCAACGAGGTCACCCGCGCCCGCGGCGTGATCTTCGTCTCGATCAGCCAGTCCGACACCATCAACGAGGTCAAGGACTTCAGCCGCTTCACCTTCCACGAGGCGCTGAACCCGCACATGACCACCGCCGCGGTCGCCAAGCACACCTTCAAGCCCGGCATGAAGATCGCCTATCTCGTCGCCGACTATGCCTTCGGCCATGAGATCCTGCGTGGCTTCAAGCGGGCGCAGGCGGCGATCGGCGCCACCAGCGTCGGCGAGATCCTGCACCCGATCGGCGCGCCCGACTATTCGACCTTCATGCCGCGGTTGCGTGCCATGAAGCCGGATATCCTCTGCATCTGCAATTTCGGTCGCGACCAGGCCAATTCGATCAAGCAGGCGGTGGATTTCGGTCTCAACAAGCAGGCCAGGATCGTGGTGCCGGTGCTGCTCTATACCCAGCGCCTCGGCATCGGCGCCGAGGCGTTCGAGGGAGTGATCGGCGGCGCCAACTACTATTGGCGGCTCCAGGACACCCTGCCCTCGGCGAAGGCCTTCAACGACGCCTACCGGGCCGCCTATAACGGCGCCTACCCCACCGATTACGGCGCCTATGGCTATACCGGCGTCTCCTCGCTGCTGCTCGCCATGGCGAAGGCGGGCGGCACCGACACCGACAAGGTGGTCGCAGCCCTTGAGGAGCTGAAATACGACGTCGCCAAAGGCCCGCAGCATTACCGCAAATGCGATCACCAGTCGGTGCAGTCGGTGCTGGTGCTGGAAGCCAAGGCCAAGGCCGATACGCCTGAGGAGGCCGATCCCTTCCGTATCCTCGCGGTGGAGCCGGCGTCGGAGGACATCCTGCGCAGCTGCGCCGAGCTCGGCTTCCCATCGTGAACCGCCACCTCGTCAGGGAGGCGCTGTGATGGATACCGAACTCATCGCCATGCAGTTGTTTTCCGGAGTCGCGCTCGGCGCGATCCTGGTCATGGTCGCGCTCGGCCTGTCGATCATCTTCGGCATGCTGGGCGTGGTGAACTTCGCCCATGGCGCCCTGTTCATGGTCGGCGCCTATGCCGGGCTCTGGATCGCTTCGCTCACCGGCAGCTTCTGGTGGGGGCTGCTCCTGGCCCCGCTGCTCGTCGGCGCCTTCGGCATGCTGATCGAGCGGGTGCTGATCCGTCCGCTCTACAAGCGCTCCATCGACGATCCGCTGCTGCTCACCTTCGGCCTCGCCTATGTGCTGGTGGAGGCGGTGCGCATCCTGTTCGGCAATGAAGGCATGCCCTTCCCCACCCCGCCGGAATTGTCCGGCGTCGCCGATCTCGGCATCGGCTACTTCCCGATCTACCGGCTGTTCGTCGTCGGCGTCGTCGCGGTGGTTCTCGTGCTGCTCTGGCTGGGGCTGGAGAAGACCAGGTTCGGCCTCATCGTTCGGGCCGGCGCCCGCGATCCCCAGATCATGCGGGTGCTCGGCGTCGATGTCGCGAAGGTGTGGCTCCTGGTGTTCGGCCTCGGCGTCGGGCTCACCGCGCTCGGGGGCGTGCTCGCGGCGCCGATGCGCAGCGTCGATCCGGAAATGGGGGCGCTGGTGCTGGCGGAGGCCTTCGTCGTCACCGTCATCGGCGGCATGGGCTCGCTGGTCGGTGCGGTGGTCGCTGGCCTGCTCATCGGCATCGCCATCAGCATGACGGCGCTGTTCGCCCCGGAAATGGCGACCATCGTGATGTTCGCCCTGATGGCCCTCGTGCTGCTGGTCCGCCCGCAAGGGCTGTTCGGCAAGCCCGGACGGGCATGAGGAGATGCCGGCATGACCGCTTCCGTCCACTCCGTCGCGCAGGTCATGGCCGGGCCTACCGGCCATCGCGGCTGGCGCGCCCGCCTCACCGCCTGGCGTGTGCCGCTCTCCATCCTGGTGCTGTGCCTGCTGCCCTGGGTGCTGCCCTCGCAGGCGCTGGCCGTCAACGTGCTGATCTACGGCCTGCTCGCCGTCGGCTACAATCTGCTGTTCGGCTATACTGGCCTGCTGTCCTTCGGCCATGCCGCCTTCTTCGGTGCCGGCGCCTATGCCGCCGGCATCGGCATCAGCCGGTTCGGCCTGCCGTGGTTCGCGGCGATCCCGTTCGGCATGCTGGTCGGCGGCGCCCTGGCCTTCGCCGTCGGGCTGCTGTCGATCCGCACCCGCGGCATCTATTTCTCGATGGTGACGCTGGCACTTGCGCAGCTCGTCTATTACGCAGCGCTGCAATCGTCCTCCATCACCGGCGGCGAGAACGGCCTGCGCGGCTTCACCGTCTCCCGGATCGAGTTGTTCGGCTGGTCGGTCGATTTCCTCGATCCGATCAAGAAATACTACGTGCTGATGGTGTTCGCCGCCGCGGCGCTGTGGCTGGTGTCGCGCGTGCTCGCCTCGCCCTTCGGCGCGGTGATCGAGGCCATCCGCGAGAACGAGACCCGGGCCCGCGCCTGCGGCTACGATGTCGAGCGCACCAAGGTGATGGCCTTCACCCTGTCGGGGCTGGTCTGCGCACTGGCCGGCACGCTGTTCGCGCTGCACCTCGCCATCGTGCCGCTGGATACGCTGGGCATCCAGACCTCCGGCATGATCGTGATGATGACGCTGCTCGGCGGCGCCGGCAGCTTCTTCGGTCCCTTCGTCGGTGCCCTCGCCTTCCTGCTGATGGAGGACGTGGTGGCGCTGTGGACGCCGCACTGGCAGATCGTCGTCGGCACCGTATTCATCCTGTTCGTGCTGTTCCTGCCCAAGGGCATCTGGGGCACGCTCCTCGCCTGGAGGGTCGGCCGATGAGCGCGCCGCTTCTCGCGGTCGAGAATATCGGCCGGCGCTTCGGCGGCTTCGTCGCGCTGGAGGGCGTCACCGCCGCCTTCGAGCGGAACAAGGTCACCGCGATCATCGGCCCCAACGGCGCCGGCAAGAGCACCTTCTTCAACCTGCTCTCCGGCGTGCTGGCGCCCTCCACCGGCGCGATCCGCTTCAAGGGCCGCGACATTACCGGCACGCCGCAGCACCGCTTCGTGCATCTCGGCATCGCCCGCTCCTATCAGATCACCAACATCTTCCCCGAGCTGTCGGTGCACGAGAATGTCCGCGTCGCCGCGCAGGCGTTCCGCAGCCGCTACAATATCTGGCGCAACCGCGCGGCGATGGCCGAGCTCGACGCCAGCGCCGATGCCGCACTGGCGGCGGTGGGGCTTGCCGGCCGGGGCGCGGTGACGGCGAAGTTCCTCGCCCATGGCCAGCAGCGGGCGCTGGAGATCGCCATCGCGCTGGTCGCCGATCCCGAATTGCTGCTGCTCGACGAGCCGACCGCCGGCATGGGACCGGAGGAAACCCGCGACATGGTCGCGCTGCTGGAGAAGCTGGCGGCCGATCGCACCATCCTGCTGGTCGAGCACAAGATGAAGATGATCCTTGGCCTCAGCGACCGCATCCTGGTGCTGCATCACGGCCGGCTGATCGCCGATGGCAGCCCGCAGCACATCCAGACGGACCCGGAGGTCCGCCGCGTCTATCTGGGACAGAACGATGGCTATGCTTGAGATCGAGGGCCTCAACGCCTGGTATGGCGCCAGCCATGTGCTGCACGGCCTGTCGCTGGCGGTGGAGCCGGGCGAGATCGTCGCGCTGGTCGGCCGCAACGGCGCCGGCAAGACCACCACCATCCGCTCCATCATGGGGCTGATGCCGAAGGCGACCGGCGCGGTGCGTTTCGCCGGCACCGAGCTCCTGGCGCTGCCCGCCCATGCCCGGTTCCGGCTCGGCCTCGCCTATGTACCGGAGGAGCGGCGCATCGTGCCGGGGCTGTCGGTGCGGGAGAACCTCCAGCTCGGCCTTCTCGCCGCCAGGGGATCCATCGACGAGCGGGCGGCCATCGACGAGATCGCCCGCACCTTCCCGCGGCTCAAGGAGCGGCTGGACCAGCAGGGTGTCACCCTGTCCGGCGGCGAACAGCAGATGCTCGCCATCGCCCGCGCCATGATCGCCGGCCCGCGCATGATCCTGCTCGACGAACCCTCGGAAGGCATCATGCCGGTGCTGGTCGAGGAGATGGGCGCGCTGTTCCGTCGCCTGCGCGACGAGGGCGTGACGCTGCTGCTGGTCGAGCAGAACGTCGAATGGGCGCTGCGGCTTGCCGACCGCGCCGTCATCATCGACCAGGGCGAGATCGTCCACCGCAGCACTGCGGCAGCGCTGCTCGCCGACAAGGCCATTCAGGAACGCTACTGCGCGGTCTAGAGCATTTTCGAGCGAGGAGGATACCGGATCGCGGCAGGAGACTGCGCTCCGGAAAAACGTGGACGGCTTCGGAGGACATCAATGGATATTACCGGCGAACACCGCATCGCGGCATCGCGCGAGGCCGTCTGGGCCACGCTGTTCGACGTCGAGGCGCTGAAGGCCTGCATTCCCGGCTGCAAGGAGCTTGAGCGCACCTCGCCGACCAGCTTCAAAGCCAAGGTGCAGCTCAAGATCGGCCCGGTCTCGGCCACCTTCGCCGGCACGGTCGAGTTGCAGGACATTGATGCGCCACAGGGCTGCCGCATCGTCGGCCAGGGCAATGGCGGCGTCGCCGGCTTCGCCAAGGGCGCATCGGAAGTGACCCTCGCCGCCGATGGAGAGGAAACCGTGCTGAGCTACGTCGCCAGGGCCGAGATCGGCGGCAAGCTCGCCTCGCTGGGCGGGCGCCTGGTGCGGGCGACCTCGCGCAAACTGGCCGACCAGTTCTTCTCAAGCCTCACCGAGCGGCTGGCCGCGCCATGACCGATGCGGACCTCCAGCGCTTCGTCACGGCTCAGGACCTGGTGATCGGGCAGGTCGAGGCGGAGCTGGCGGCCGGCGAGAAGCGGACCCATTGGATGTGGTTCGTCTTTCCGCAGCTGATCGGCCTCGGCTCCTCGCCGAACGCCCGGCGCTTCGCCATCGCCGATCTCGACCAGGCGCGGCGCTATCTCGCCGATCCCGTCCTTGGCGAACGCCTGCGGCGCCATGTGCGCGCGCTGCTCCGGCACCAAGGCATGCCGATCGGGGAAATCCTGGCCAAGCCTGACGATCTCAAGTTCCGCTCCTGCCTGACGCTGTTCCGGGCGGCGTCGACGGCGCCGGACGACACCCGGCTTTTCGACGCCGGGCTGCGCCAGTTCTATCAAGGCGCGCCCGATCCCGGCACGCTCGAACGGCTGCCCGCGTCCTGAGCGGCCTGCGCCCCCACGCAAAGGTATCCGGCGAGGCACCCGTGGCGAAGCGAGCGTGGGGGAGATCGACCAGGGTGCCGCCGCGCGCGGCGAAGCCGATAAGGCTCATCGCGCTGTCGACCGGCGGCGCCAACGCCGGCGAGGATTCACGGCAGGACATGTTTCAAAATGGCCTGCTGCCGCAGCACCACCTGGCGAAGGATGTGGCTCGCCTTCACGTGATCGGTATAGATCGCTGCCGAACCGGCACGGCCGGCCAGCAGGCGCTTGGCGAGCGAGGCATCGTCCCGCGTCACCCGCACCGCGAATGGCGCGGCCTCGACCGCCCTCGGCTCCAACGCGGTCCCCGACGGCGCCGTCTGCCCGCCGGCGATCGCCTGGAGCACCGTTTCCACCCGGCCGGCGAATAGCTGACCAAGGAGAAACCTGAAGCTCAGCTCGACCTCGTGCCCGGGCTCGACGGAGCGGCGTCCATCTGCGGCACCTCGACGACCATAAGCGTCTCCGACGCGTCGATGAATGCCATTGCCGACGATCGCGAGGTTGGGTCAACTTGGCCGGGACGTCTCGCCGCCCCCGGCTGGACTCTCGCTTTATTCATGCATATACAGTACCTGTTTAAAAAACAGGCGCACCGTGGCGTGAAAATAGCCATTTTCCCGACCGTGCGCCGCCTTCCGTCCACCCCTCGAGCGGGGCCGCTGATCCTCCCTTTCAGCGCAATGCATTTGGAGCAGGCCTTGTCAGCCTTTGCACGCCTGCGACTGTTTCGACCGATCCTGGCCGGTGCCACGCTGCGTGATCGCGCCCTGGCCTGCTTCGGTGCCTTGATCGGAATCGGCCTGTCGGCGGTGATCGGCGGCGTCGCCGCGGCGGATTTCAACCATCTGGTATGGATCGTCCCGCCGATGGGCGCGTCGGCGGTGTTGCTGTTCGCGGTGCCGGCGAGCCCGATGGCGCAGCCCTGGCCGGCCATCGGCGGCAACGTGATCTCCGCCGCCATCGGCGTCGCCGTCGGCCATTTCATGCCACTCACCGCGCTCTCGGCCGGGCTGGCCGTGGCGCTGGCTATCGGCATCATGTCGCTGCTGCGGTGCCTCCACCCTCCCGGCGGCGCCGCCGCGCTGGTCGGGCTGTTCATCGGCGGATCGTCGAGCCTGCTGTTTCCCTTCGTGCCGGTCGGGCTGAATGCCGTCGTGCTGGTGGCAAGCGCCTGGCTCTATCATCGGGTGTCCGGCCACAGCTACCCGCATGTCGCCGCCCCGCCGCAGCCGGCCCGCGCGCGGGATTTGCCCTGGACCATCAGCAAGGCCGACATCGCGGCGACGCTGGCAGAGTTCGGCGAGGCCTTCGATATCGGGGCGGAGGATCTCGAGGAGCTGGTCCGCCATATCGAAAGGCGGGCGGTCGCGCGTTCCTACCATCAGCTGAACTGTGCCAACCTGATGGTGAAGAACGTCATCAGCGTGCCGGAAGACGCCTCGCCCGACCAGGCCCGTGCCCTGCTGGTCAAGCGCGACATCCGCCGGCTGGCGGTGGTCGATGCCGAGGGACGCCTCGTCGGTTCCATCGGCCTGCGCGAGCTCGTGCGGCCGGCGGCACAGGTGCGGGAGGCGATGACCCCGGCGGCCGCGGCGGCGCCCGCATCGCCGGCGATCGATCTCTTGGAACGCTACGCCCGCGACCGGGTGCACGCGGTGTTCATCGTCGATGCGGACCGCCGGCCGGTAGGAGTGGTCACGGAGGCGGACTGGCTCCACGTACTGACGCGCGGCCTCGGCTAGGCTGCGGCCTCCGCGCACACCGGATGCTGAGGCGGGCCGCCCTCAGTTCGGCGCGGGCAGCGACAGCGAGGGTCCGCCGGCACCCTGTGGCGCGAACAACACCGATTGCAGGCTGTGGGCGATCCGCAAGGCTCGCAGCTTCAGGGCCTGCGCCGCTGCCGGTTCCATGAGCTCGTCGGCGGTCTGGCCCCACAGGGCGAGCCAGCGCCCGAACAGCGCGGGAGAGATGCGGTCGCGATGCTTGAAATGCGCCGGCACCGGCCGGCCCTTGTACCGGCCGCTGGCCAGCATCACCGAGGACCAGAAGGCCGCCAGCGTGTCGAGATGCGCCGGCCAGTCCGACACCGCATCGGCGAAAACCGGCCCGAGCTCGGCATCCGTGCGGACGCGGGCGTAGAATGCCTCGACCAGTGCCTTCAACCCCGGCTCGTCCAACCGACAAACCGTCATGATCCGCCTCACCATTACCGACACTTCATCTATATGCCGGCGGAAAAACATGCAAACATCGTACATCCTTTTCACGCGGAGCCGACATGCGCCTGACGCGCTACACCGATTACGCGATGCGGGTGCTGCTGTATCTCGGCTCGCACCCGGATCGGCTGTGCTCGATCGCCGAGATCGCCCGCGCCTACGCCATTTCGCAGAACCACCTGATGAAGGTGGTCAATGATCTGGTGAATGCCGACTATCTGCAGAGCGTGCGCGGCCGCTCCGGCGGCGTCCGGCTGGCGCGGCCGGCCGGCGACATCAATGTCGGTGCGCTGATCCGGCATACCGAGGACGATTTCGACCTTGTCGGCTGCGGCAGCTGCATCATCTCGCCGGCCTGCGGCCTGACATGCGTGCTCGACGAGGCCTTGCAGGCCTTCCTCGCGACTCTCGATCGCTATTCGCTAGCCGATGTGTTGAGCAGGCGCGGCGACTTCCGGCACCTTTTGAAGGCATCGTAGTCGTCGCGCCCGTGCCGGCCGACGGTGGAGGCGCCGCCGCCGATCGGGTTACGTCGGCGCGCAAAATGTAATCTGTAATTATTGATATGAGATGACTGATGCGATAACGTCGCCGCAATAAGGAGCGGACGCCACGCTCCACGCAAAAACCCATGGGAAGAGGAAAACGATGCCGAAACATGCCCTTACTGCGCTTGCTCTCTGCCTCGGCCTTGCGGTGCCGAGCGTGGCGCTCGCCGAGTGGAAGCCGAACCGTCCGGTGGAATTCGTGGCGGCGGCCGGTCCCGGCGGCGGCACCGACACCTTCGCCCGCGTGGTGCAGTCGGCGCTCAGCAAGAACGAGTTGCTGACGACGCCGATCATCGTCAGCAACAAGGCCGGCGGCTCGGGCGCCGAAACCTTCATCTACGCCAAGTCGAACAAGGGCGATCCCTACAAGCTGTATTTCGGCACCCAGGACGCCTATGTACTGCCGCTGGCCAACAAGCTTTCCTACGGCCTTAAGGACCTCACTCCCGTCGCGGCGATGGTGTTCGATCCCTTCATGCTGTGGGTGAACCCCAAGACCTCCGGCATCGAGGACGTGAAGGGCTTCATCGCCAAGGCGAAGGAAAATCCCGGCCAGCTCAAGCTCGGCGGCGCCAAGGCGAAGGAAGCCGACGAGACGCTGATGACGCTCGTCGAAAACGCGGCCGGCATCGACCTCACCTACATCCCCTACAAGAGCGGCAGCGAGGCGGCGATCCAGGTCGCCGGCGGGCACATCACCGCCAATGTCAACAATCCCAGCGAGAGCGTCGAGCAGTGGAAGGCCGGCGTTCAGAAGCCGCTCTGCGTCTTCGAAAACGAGCGCCTCGCCGACACCACCGTGATCGCCGACGGCATGTCCTGGCATGACATCCCGACCTGCAAGGAAGCCGGCATCGCTGTCGACAGCTTCGCCCAGCCCCGCACCATCTGGGCGGCGGCGGACCTGCCGCCGGAAGCACTGGCCTATTACACCAACCTGTTCACCAAGGCGGCGGCCGCGCCGGAGTTCAAGGCCTACCAGGAGCGCGGCGCCCAGATCCCGCGCCTGCTGACCGGCGACGCCTTCAAGGACTTCATCAAGAAGCACGAGGCGAGCTACGTCGAGATCTACAAGCGCAACGGCTGGCTGCGCGCCGAGCAGTGAGGCACTTCGAGGTCGTCCCGCGCTCGTTCCCCCCGCGGACGATCCCCTTGCGGACGGCGCTCAGTCGCCGTCCGTCCTTCCCTCCCGCCGCGTCGGAGTGAGGCATATGGATATTTCGCGCAGCACCATGGACATCGCCGCCGCCTGCGTCACCGCCGCCGTCGGCGCGGTGGTCTGCTACGGCGCCACGCTGAACGGCATCGCCTGGGGCGCTTCGGGGCCGGAGCCCGGCTATTTCCCCTTCTATGTCGGCTGCCTGATCATCATCGGCAGCGCCGGCACCATCGTGCAGACGCTGCTGCGCCGCAATGCGGCAGGGCACATGCCCGGACATGCCGACGCGGATTCCTTCCTCGATGGCGGGCGGCTGCGCACCATCGTCGCCTTCTTCCTGCCGATCGTCGCCATGGTCGCGGTCTCGGCCTGGCTCGGCCTCTATGTCGGCATGGCGCTCTACATCTTCTACGCCCTGCGCATCGCCGCCGGCTTCCGCACCCCCACCGCGCTGCTGGCGGCGCTGGCGGTGGTGGCGGTGAACTTCGTCATCTTCGAGAAGCTGTTCATGGTCCCGCTGCTCAAGGGGCCGATCCTCGAAGCCTTCGGCATCTACTGACGAACAAAAAACCGCGGCAAAAAACTCGAGGGACGCGCCATGGGCAATTTCGGGCAATTGATGGACGGCTTCGCCGTCGCGCTCACCGCCCATCACCTGATGATCATGGTGGTGGGCGTGCTTCTCGGCCTCGTGGTCGGCGTGCTGCCGGGGCTCGGCGCGCCGAACGGCGTGTCGCTGCTGCTGCCGCTCACCTTCACCATGGACCCGATCTCGGCCATCATCCTGCTTACCTCCATGTATTGGGGGGCGCTGTTCGGCGGATCGACCACCTCCATCCTGTTCAACATTCCCGGCGAACCGTCCTCCGTCGCCACCACCTTCGATGGCTATCCGCTGGCGAAGCAGGGGCAGGCGGCGCGGGCGCTCACCCTGGCCTTCACCTCGGCCGGCATCGGTGCGCTCACCGGCGTGCTGGTGATCACCCTGTTGTCGGGCTGGGTGGCGAATTTCGCGCTCCGCTTCGGCGCGGCGGAATATTTCGCCGTGTACTTCATGGCCTTTGCCAGCTTCATCGGCATGTCCGGCGGCTCGCCGTTCAAGACGCTGGTATCGATGATGCTCGGCTTCGCCGCCGCCACGGTCGGCATCGACACCATCTCCGGCGAAGCGCGCCTCACCTTCGAGTTCGACGAACTGATCGGCGGCATCTCCTTCCTCATCGCCGTCATCGGCCTGTTCGGCCTCGGCGAACTGCTGCTCACCATGGAAGAGGGACTGAAGTTCGAGGGCGTGAAGGCCAGGCTCGATCTCCGCGTCATCGCGCGCACCGTCGCGGAAGTGCCGCGCTACTGGGCGACGCTGGTCCGCAGCGCCCTCATCGGCTGCTGGATGGGCATCACCCCCGGCGGCCCCACTGCCGCGTCCTTCATGAGCTATGCGCTGGGGCGCCGCTTCTCCCGCCGCGGCCGCTTCTTCGGCAAGGGCGAGCCGGAAGGCATCGTCGCCCCCGAGACCGCCGATCATTCCGCCGGTTCCTGCGCGCTGCTGCCGATGCTGGCGCTCGGCATTCCCGGCTCCGCCACCGCGGCGGTGATGATGGGCGGGCTGATGATCTGGGGCCTGTCGCCCGGCCCGATGCTGTTCACCTCGCAGCCGGACTTCGTCTGGGGCCTGATCGCCTCCATGTATATGGGCAACATCATCGCCGTGGTGCTGGTGCTCGCCACCGTGCCGCTGTTCGCCTTCATCCTGCGCGCCCCCTTCACCGTCGTCGGGCCGCTGATCACCGTCGTCTGCGTCATCGGCGCCTATACCGTGGCCAACCACATGTTCGACGTCTGGCTGGCACTCGGATTCGGCCTCGTCGGCTACGTGTTCAAGAAGCTCGATTACCCGCTGGCGCCCTTCGTGCTCGCCATGGTGCTGGGCGACAAGGCGGAAGACGCCTTCCGCCAGGCCATGCTGACCTCGGACGGCTCGCCGGCGATCTTCTTCTCCAACGGCCTCGTCGCCACCATGATGGGCCTGGGCCTGCTGCTGCTGTGCCTGCCGGTGATCGGGCTGCTGCTCAAGGGCCGCAGCGCGACCACGCCCAAGGACGGCGCCGCCCCGGCGCCGGAAGGGAGGTCGGCGTGATCGACTTCCCGACACAGGCGGTTCCCGCCTATCCTGCCGCCGGGAAACGCACAGGCCCGCAGAAGCCGCCAGGAACAGACCGCATGTCCTCGCCCATCGTCCGTCATTCTCTCCACGAATCCCTCGTCGCGCCGTTGCGCGAGATGATCCTGCAAGGCGAACTGCGGCCGGGCGAGAAGGTGCCGGAAGAGCAGCTGTGCGAGCGCTTCGGCGTGTCGCGCACGCCGATTCGCGAGGCGCTGAAGGTGCTGGCGGCGGAAGGGGTGCTGCAGATCCTGCCGCATCGCGGCGCCATCGTCGCCCGCATCACCGAGGAGCAGATCGAGGAACTGTTCCCGATCATGGCGTCGCTGGAGCGTCTTGCCGGGCTGCTCGCCTGCCAGAATGCCACCGATGCCGATGTGGCGCGGATGCGCGCGCTGCACGAGCGGATGATCGCCTGCTACGAGGCCGACGACGAAGTGGAGTATCTGCGCCATAACCGGCTGATCCACGAGGGCTTCTTCACCATCGCCGGCAACGCTACCCTCTCCGCCTTCTATCAGCAGATCCTCACCCGCATCCACGCCTGCCGCTTCGTGGTGCGCAAGAGCCGCGAGCACTGGCAGGCGGCGGTGGCCGAGCACGCGCAGATGATCGAGGCACTGGAGGCGCGCGATGCCCCGCGCCTCGCCACCATCCTCGAAACCCATGTCACCGGCACCACGGTGGGCATCGCCCGCGCCTTCGTCGGCCGCCTCAAAGCCGGCGGCGAGGCGCAAGCCGAACCGGCCAGGCCGAAGCCGCGCGGGCGCAAGCCGACGGCCGCGCTCACCGGTTGAGCGCGCAGCCAGCCTTCCGGGGCCTGCGCTCGGCGCCATCTGTAATTATTGATTTGTTATGCGGGCTTCTCCCGCGGAAAGGCTCGAAACGATGACCGATGTTCTGGACCATTCGCGGGAAAAGCCGGCCACCCAGCGCCAGGACGACACCGCCGCGCAGCCGCGCCCGCTCCCCCTCGCCGGCGTGCGGGTACTGGATGTCAGCCAGGTGATGGCCGGCCCCTATAGCTGCATGCTGCTGGGCGATCTCGGCGCCGACGTCATCAAGATCGAACCGCCCGGCACCGGCGACCAGACGCGCGGCGCCATGGGGTTCAAGATGAAGGGGCCCGACAGCATGGGCTTCCTCAACATGAACCGCAACAAGCGCTCGGTGGCGCTGAACCTCAAGAGCGAGGCCGGCCGCGAGCTGTTCTACGAACTGGTCAAGAGCGCCGACATCCTGGTCGAGAACTATCGGCCGGGGGTGATGAAGAAGCTGAAATGCGACTACGAGACCGTGCGCCAGCGTAATCCGCGGCTGGTCTACGCCTCCATCTCCGGCTTCGGCCAGTCCGGCCCCTGGGCGGGACGGCCCGGCTTCGATCTGATGGCGCAGGCCATGTCCGGCGTGATGAGCGTCACCGGCCATCCCGGCGGGCCGCCGGTGAAGGCCGGCGTGCCGGTCGCCGATATCGGCTGCGGCCTGTTCGCCACCTATGCGGTACTCGCCGCCTATATCGGCGCCAAGGCCACCGGCGAGGGCCAGTATATCGACGCCTCGCTGTTCGAGGCGGCGCTCGCCTTCTCAGTGTGGGACATCTCGGAATATTGGGGCCGCGGCACCCAGCCGATCCCGCTCGGCACCGCCAACCGCATGAGCGCGCCCTATCAGGCGGTGAAGTCCAAGGACGGCTATTTCGTCATGGGCGCCACCAACCAGAAGCTCTGGCTGCTGCTGTGCGAGACGCTGCAGCGCCCGGATCTGGTCGAGGATCCGCGCTTCAAGACCAATCCCGATCGTCTCGCCCATCGCGAGGTGCTGATCGAGGAGTTGGAGAAGACCTTCGTCACCCGTACCTCGGATGAGTGGGTGGAGGCGTTGCTCGCCGTCGGCATTCCGGCCGGCACGATGTACACTTATCCCGAGGCGTTCGAGAGCGAGCACGGCCGCCATCGGCAGATGCGCATCGAGATCGATCATCCGAACGAGGGCAAGGTGTCGAATATCGGCTTTGCGGTGAAGCTCACCGGCACGCCGCAGCAGGTGCGCCGCCACCCGCCGCTGCTCGGCCAGCACACCGACGAGGTGTTGAAGGAGATCGGCCTCGACAGCGCCGCCATCGAAAACCTCACCGCTCGCGGAGCCTTCGCGTCATGAACGTCGTCGCCAAGCCCGAGGTTGCCAAGCCCGAGGCCGCCAAGCCCGAGGCCGCCAAGCCCGAGGCTGCCAAGCCCGAGGCCGCCAAGCCCGAGGCCGCCAAATCCGGTTCGGCCCGATCCGGGGCCGCCAAGCCCGAGGCCGCCCGGGCGGAGAGCGGCGAAGGCACCGTGCGCCTGTCCATCGAGGGGCCGGTCGCCCGTCTCACCTTCGATCGTCCCTCCGCCCGCAACGCCATGACCTGGCGCATGTATGAGGAACTCGCCGAGGCCTGCCGCGTCATCTCGGCCACCCGGCAGGTACGGGTCGCGGTGCTGCGCGGCGCCGGCGGCAAGGCCTTCATCGCCGGCACCGATATCGAGCAGTTCCGCGCCTTCTCCTCCGGCGGCGACGGCATCGCCTATGAGGAGAAGGTCGAGCACTATGTCGGCACGCTGGAAGCGCTCGCCGTACCCACCGTCGCGGTGGTGGAAGGCTGGGCGGTCGGCGGCGGCATGGCGCTGGCCAATGCCTGCGATTTCCGGCTGGCGACACCGGGCTCCCGCTTCGGGGTGCCGATCGCCCGCACGCTGGGCAACTGCCTGTCGGCCTCCAATGTGCAGCGGCTGGCGGCGACGCTGGGCGTGAGCATGGTCAAGCGCATGCTGCTGCTTGCCGAGACGCCGAAGGCCGAGGAATTGCCGCCGGACTATGTGACGGTGGTGCCGCCGGATGAGCTCGACGCCCGCGTCGAGGAACTGTGCGCCCGCCTGGTCTCGCACGCGCCGATCACGCTGCGCGTCACCAAGGAGATGTTGCGCCGCCTCGCCCACGATCCCGATGCCGCCGATGCCGATCTGGTGCGCGAGACCTATGGCTCGGCGGATTTCCGCGAGGGTGTCGAGGCGTTTCTCGGCAAGCGCCCGCCGGCTTGGCGCGGCGAGTAGCCGGCGCACCATACCGCGCGGCTGAACGCCCCCGCGGCGATTCGGCTCCCGTCAGACCAGCGATATGTCCGCGGCCCCGTCCGCGGGCTTTGTTTTTGCGGCTCCATCCGTCTTCGGGGAGGCCGGCAGCGCGGCGCCGCCACCCCGGTGCACCCCACAGGGCACGCGCCATGCAGTTTTCCTAAAGGAACATATTGTTCGCTTCCGGCGACGATGCTTTGATGGCGTCACATTGGGTCGGATCGCTGTCGGAGGCGCCGTGATGGACATGAAGACCGGCGAGGGCGACGGCGTCGATCTGGGCGGCCGGGTCAAGGGGCTGCGCAGCCGTGCCGGCCTCACCATCAAGGAGGTGGCGGCACGCTCCGGCATCTCGCCCTCCGCCATCTCGAAGATCGAGAACAACCTGCTCTCGCCGACATATGACAACATCATCCGCCTCGCCCAGGGGCTGGGGATAGACATCTCCGAACTGTTCTCCGCCGCCCGCAAGCAGGCGCCGCACGGCCGGCGTTCGCTGACCCGCGTCGGCCAGGGCGACTACATCCGCACCCGTGCCTATACGCTGGAAATCCTGTGCTCGGACCTCACCGCCAAGCGCATGCAGCCGATGAAGGCGCGGCTGCGCGCGCATGAGACGCGCGAATTCGGCGCGCTCGTCGCCCATGCCGGCGAGGAGGTGGTGCTGGTCTTGAAGGGACGGGTAACGCTGCTCACCGAATTCTACGCCCCCGTCACCCTCGACGAGGGCGACAGCGTCTATTTCGACAGCACTATGGGACATGCGCTGCTCAGTGCCGGTGCCGATGATGCGGAGATCTTCTGGGTCTGCGCCGCCGATCAGAATCTCGATTTCGCCGAAACTCCCCCCGAGCCCACTTGACAGTTTCGTATTAGGAATAAAAAATTCTTATAAGAAACGTCTCGTCAATTATCTACCAAACAAATATAGTTTTACCATCCAATTCCAGAGGATGTTCACATGACCGAACAGGTCGGCAGCCGCCGCGCCTTTCTAACCGCCGGCTCGCTCGCAGGAGCGACCGCGGCCCTCGCCGCCAGTTCCGTAGTCGCCACGCCGGGTTCGGCGCTGGCGCAGGAAGCCGGCGGATCGCTGAAGGCCATTCGCGACCGCGGCGAGCTGCGCATCGGCGTCGCCCCCGGTGAACCGTGGTTCTACAAGGACCAGCGCAGCGGCGAATGGTACGGCCTCGGCTGGGGCCTCGGCGTCGCGGTGGCCAAGGAGCTCGGCGTGAAGCCGGTGCCGGTCGAGACCACCTGGGGCAATGCGGTCGCCGCGCTTCAGGCCGGCCAGTTCGATGTCATGTTCACCATGGACGCCACGCCGCAGCGGGCGCTGGCGGTGGATTTCCCGGTGCAGCCGATGTTCTGGTACGCCCAGGGCGTGCTGCTCGCCGATGGAGTCAGCGTCACCTCGTGGGAGGAGATGAACAAGCCGGAATTCCGCATCGGCGTCGTGCTCGGCACCTCGCCCGACCGCGACATCACCGTGCGCCTGCCCAAGGCCACCATCGAGCGCTTCCCCAGCGCCGACGAGACCGGCGCCGCCTTCATCGCCGGCCGCATGGACGGCGTCTCGCTGTTCCACCCGGCGCTGGTGATGCTGCAGTCGCGCCTCAAGCGCGGCAAGGTCATCCTGCCGCAGCCGCTGCGCGAATCGCCCTCCTCCGCCGCGGTGCCGAACGTCGCCGACAAGAGCTGGCGCGATTGGCTCGGCGTCTGCCTCGGCTATTTCTACGCCACTGGCCAGACCCAGAAGATCTTCGAGGACTACCTCGCCTTCCGCGGCATCGACCCGGCCGCGACGCCGGCGATCATGCGCGAGCGCTGGAAGTCCTGATCATCCGCCTGCCCCGGTCGGCGCGCCGCGAGACATCGGCGCGCCGATCTGCTTTTGCGCTTCCCCGATCCCGGCAAGGCGGATCCGAATGCAATATGTATGGGACTTCCGACCGGTCTGGCTCAATTTCGGCGTGCTGCTGGAAGGCCTGGTCAACACGCTGAAGCTCTCCGGCTTCTCGATCGGCCTCGGCCTCGTCATCGGGCTGGTTCTGGCGCTGGGACGGCTGGCGCCGACGCGCTTCCTCTCGCTGCCGGCGACCGTGATCATCGAGTTCTACCGCAACACCCCGCCGCTGGTGCATTTCTTCTGGTATTTCTACGGCCTGCCGATCCTCACCGGTATCAGCCTCTCGCCCTTCGCGGCGGCGGCGGCGGCGCTGTCGGTGCAGTCCGGCGCCTTCTTCGCCGAAGTGTTCCGCGGCGGCATCATCTCGGTGGAGCGCGGCCAGTGGGAGGCCGGACGTGCCATCGGCATGGGCCATGCGCAGCTGATGCGCCGGGTCATCCTGCCGCAGGCCTTCCGCCGCATGATCCCGCCGCTGATGGAGCGCTCCTTCGAGCTGGTGAAGACCACGTCGCTCGCCGCCACCCTCACCTATGGCGAGCTGGTCTACAAGGCGATGGTGCTGGCGACCCAGACCTACCGGCCGATGGAGATCTACTCGACCGTCGCGGTGATGTTCTTCACCGTCCTGTTCCTCGCCAGTCTCGGCATGCGGGCGGTGGAGCATCGCCTCGCCCGCCGAACGGCACGGTGAGCGCCATGAATTATTCCTTCCAGTTCGGCGAGATCCTGGCGAACGGCGATCTGCTGCTGCGTGGGCTAAAGCTCACCGTCCTGCTGTTCGTGCTCGCCTTCTCCGGCGCGCTGATGTGCAGCCTGTTCATCGGCCTCGCGCGCGGCTCCTCCCGCCGCCTGCCGAACCTGATCGCCACCGCCTATATCGAACTGTTCCGCAACACCCCGGTGTTGGTGCAGCTGATCTGGTTCTACTACGCCCTCCCCGCCTTGTCGGGCTGGCAGCCCACCGCCTTCACCGCCGCCGCGCTCGGGCTGTTCCTCAACACCTCCGCCTATTGCGCCGAGATCTGGCGCGCCGGGCTGCAATCGCTGCCGGCCGGTCAGTGGGAGGCCGGGCGCGCCATCGGCATGAGCGAGTGGCAGCTGCTGCGCCGCGTGGTGGTGCCGCAGGCGCTGGCGCGCATGGTGCCGGCCTTCACCAATCGCGGCGTCGAGCTCGCAAAAATGACGTCGATCGCCTCCACCATCACCGTGCAGGAGCTGATGTACGAGGCGAAGATGCTGAGCACGCAGACCTTCCTGCCGCTCGAGACCTTCACCGTCGTCGCGGTGATCTATTTCGTCCTGATCTATCCCGGAACGCTGGCCGCCTATGCGCTTGAGCGTCGCCTCAACTCGAAGGGAGCCTGAGCGCCATGGCAAACGTCCCACCGGCAAACGTCCCACCGGCAAACCTCCTACCGGCTGACGCCGCACCCGTCCTCGCCGTCGGAGGGCTGCGCAAGAGCTTTGGTACCAATGAGGTGCTGAAGGGCATCGACCTGAAGGTCGGCGCCGGCGAGCGCATCGCCATCCTAGGCTCCTCCGGCTCCGGCAAGAGCACCTTCCTGCGCTGCATCAACTTCATGGAGACCCCGAGCGCCGGCCGCATCGCCCTCGACGGCACGCCGATCGGCACCGCGGGCCGCGACGGCACCCTCACCGCCAGATCGGGCGAGCTGCGCCGGCTGCGCACCCGCGTCGGCATGATCTTCCAGCAGTTCAACCTGTTCCCGCATATGACGGTTCTGGAGAACGTCATGGAAGGCCCGGTGACGGTGAAGGGCCTTCCCAAGGCCGAGGCCCGCGCCAAGGCACAGGACTATCTCAAGCGCGTCGGCCTTGCCGACAAGGCGGACCAGTACCCGCAGCGCCTCTCCGGCGGCCAGCAGCAGCGCGTCGCCATCGCCCGCGCGCTGGCCATGGAGCCGGAGATCCTGCTGTTCGACGAGCCGACCTCCTCGCTCGATCCGGAGCTGGTCGGCGAGGTGCTCGACGTCATCCTCGGCCTCTCCAAAGAGGGCCGCACCATGCTGCTGGTCACCCACGAGCTCGGCTTCGCCTATCACTTCGCCACCCGCGTGCTGTTCCTGCATGAGGGGCGCATCCATGAGCAGGGCACGCCGGACGAGGTGCTGAAAAACCCGCGCGAGGAGCGCACGCAGGCCTTCCTGCACCGCTTCTCCGCCTTCCATTTCTGAGTGAGAGCGACAATGGCCGAGGAAAAGGGCGCGCAGACCCCCGTCGAGGACCCGCGCAACCATGATCTGTGGATCTGGCTCAATGGTCGGCTGGTCAAGCGTGCCGAGGCGCTGGTGTCGATCTTCGATGCCGGCTTCGGCCTCGGCGACGGCGTGTGGGAAGGCATCCGCATGGCCAAAGGCCGGCTGGTGCTGGTCGACGACCATCTCGACCGTCTCTATGAGGGCGCCAACACCATCGCCCTCGACATCGGCCTGACCAGGCCGCAGATGAAGGCGGCGCTGGAAGAACTCTGCGCCGCCAACGCCATCACCGATGGCGGGCATATCCGCCTGATGGTGACGCGCGGCGAGAAGCACACTGTGCATCAGGACCCGCGCAACGCGCTCGGCCGGCCGACCATCGCCATCACCGCCGAGTTCAAGCTGCCGGACCCGGAGATCAAGAAGGCCGGCATCAAGCTGTTCACCTCCAGCTTCCGCACCTCGGGACCGGACAGCTTCGACCTGCACCTCAATTCGCACAGCCGTCTGAATTTCATCCGCCCGCTGCTACAGGCGATCGCCGCCGGCGCGCATGAGGCGCTGATGCTGGATCCCGCCGGCTTCGTGGCCAGCTGCAACTCGACCAACTTCTTCCTCGTGAAGCGCGGCGAGGTGCTCACCTCCACCGGCCGCACCTGCTTCAAGGGCATCACCCGCCGCAAGGTGATCGAGCTCTGCGGCAAGGAGGGCATCGCCTGCCGCGAGACCGACTTCACCCTCGCCGAGGCCTACAATGCCGACGGCGCCTTCGTCACCGGCACCTTCGGCGGCATCACCCCGGTGCGCAGCCTCGACGGCCGCGCCATCGGCGCCGCCCTTCCCTGCCCGTTGACCGCCCGCCTGTCGGACCTTTATGACCGCACCTTCCTCGGCTGAGACGATGGCGGACACCGGGCCCACCGCCGCCGTCTGCCGCTTCGCCGCCGGTTTCGACGGCGCGGCGATCCCGCCGGCGATGCGGGCCAAGGCACGGCTGCACATCCTCGACGCCATCGGCTGCGGCCTCGCCGGCGCGCCGACCGGCATGCAGCAGGCCATCCTCGCCGCGACGCGGAGCGAGGCACGTCCCGGCCCGTGCCGGGTATTGGGCGAGCGCGAGAGCTTCGGCCCTGTCGCCAGCGCCTTCGTCAATGCCGCGGCGATGAACGCGCTCGATTTCGACGACGGGCTGGAGGACGAGCACGGCCGCGGCATGGGCCATCCCGGCGCGAGCCTGGTCGCCGCCGCGCTCAGCGCCGCCTTCGAGCGGCCGGTGTCCGGCGCCGCCTTCGTCACCGCCGTGGCGCTGGCCTATGAGGTGAACAACCGGCTGATCCGCGCCATGCAGCCGAGCCTCGAGCGCTTCCGCCTCGTCTATGGCGTGTGCCAGCACCAGGCCATCGGCGCCGCCATCGCCTATGGCCGGCTGATGGGCCTCGACGCCGAGGCCATGGAGAACGCGCTCGGCTTCGCCGGCAGCTTCGCCAATGTGCCGAGCCTCAGGAAATACAACTGGGAGCACCGGCCGCTCATCACCTTCAAGGATTTTCTCGCCCCGGCGGCGGAGGCCGGCGTGCGCGGCGTCGCCCTGCACCGCGCCGGCCTCGTCGGTGCCAAGGCGGTGCTCGACGGTCCCTGCGGCCTGTGGCGGATGCTCGGCTCGGACCAGTTCGAGCCGGAGCGACTTGCCGACGGCCTCGGCGAGAGCTGGACGCTCGGCTTCAACACCATCAAGCCCTATCCCGCCTGCCGCTGGATGCACGCCACGCTCAGCGCCTATGAGACGCTGCTGACCGACCACGCGATTCCCCCAGAGGCGATCGAAGCCGTCACCGTGCACACCGACGCGGCGCTGCTGCGCGATTTCATGGACGCCGCTCCGCTCAGCATCAACGACGCGCAGTTCTCCTTCCCCTACACCATGGCCGCGCTCGCCTTGCGGCTCGAGCGCCCGCACTGGTACGACGCCGCCAACAGGGCCTCGCCGGAGCTCAGGGCTCTTGCCGCCCGCGTCACCGGCGCCGTCGATGCGGAGGCGAGCGCGCTGATGAGCGGCCAGCGCCGCCCTGCCGGCCGCGTCGACATCCAGTTGAAGGACGGCACCCGGCATCGCTCGCCGCTGGCGGTCGATGCGCCGGGCGGGGTGCGCCTGCCGCTGCCGGACGCGGCGGTGAGGGACAAGTTCCGCGCCAACGCCGCCGTCACCCTCGGTGCCGAGGGAGCGGACGATCTGCTCGAACTGATCGACCTCATCGAGACGGTGCCGGATTTCGGCGCCGCCCTCGCCGCCCGGCTCTAGATCGCTGGACTGCCCGTTCCACCGCGGCTTCCGGATGAAAATCGGCACGGCATCGACGAATTCTGTCGCCTGATCGGCATGGAACGCGGTATCGCGGCCCGGCCGCAAGGGCGAGGGTCGGGGCGGCGCGCGACGAGGTGGATTTCCAACGATCCCACCGGCAAACCGGGCCGGCGGGACGGCCAGCAGGGATGTTGCCGCCATGACGGAGAAGACCAGGATCGGCATTCTGAAGCCGGGCCGCGCGCCCGAGCAGCTGCTCGCGGCGCAGGGGGATTACGACGCCTGCTTCCGCCGGCTCCTGGCCGACGAGGCCTTCGTCTTCTCCACCTACGATATCGAGAACGGTGCGTTCCCCGATGGGCCCACCGCCGCCGACGCCTGGATCATCACCGGCTCGCGCCATGGCGTCTATGAGGATCATGCGTGGATCGCGCCGCTGGAACAGTTGATCCGCGATATCCGCGCCGCCGGCCGGCCGCTGGTCGGCATCTGCTTCGGCCACCAGATCGTCGCCCAGGCCCTGGGGGGTCGGGTGGAGCGGGCCGCTGGCTGGATCGCCGGGCCGCAGCTCTATCGCGATGTCGACGGAAACACGTTTTCGATCAACGCCTGGCATCGCGACCAGGTGGTGGAGCCGCCGCCGGAGGCGGAACTGTTCGCCACCGGCGAGGGCTGCGCCTTCGCCGGCCTGCGCTATCCCGGCCCGATCCTCACCTTGCAGCCGCACCCCGAGTTCGGCAGCGACTATGTGCTCGGCCTGCTGGCCGAACGCGGCTCGACGCTGCCGGAGCCGTTGCAGGCGCATGTCGGGACCGCGAACCGCCGGCCGCCCGATCTCGGCTATCTGGTGCCGCTGCTGAAGGACGCGCTGAGGGCGGACACCGCCCGCAACCACGCCGCCGCTTGAGAGGCGCGACGTCTCCGCCGCCAGCGGGGTGACAGCGGATCGTCATCGCCCCGACATCGTTCCGCCGTATCGGAGCCTGTCGTCCGCCGATGCGGGAGCCCGCTTTGCCGCAACTCACCGCCCGCCACCTCACCAAGGCGTTCGATGGCGTCCGCGCCGTCGATGCCGTGAGTTTTTCGATCCCCGACGGTGCCTTCCTGGCGCTGCTCGGCCCTTCCGGCTGTGGCAAGACCACGCTGCTGCGGATGATTGCCGGCCTGGAAACGCCCGATGGCGGCGAACTCCTTTTCGACGACGTCGCCATCGCCGGTCCGCGCGGCATGCTGCCGCCGGAGGCGCGCCGGCTCGGCATGGTGTTCCAGTCCTATGCGCTGTGGCCGAACATGACGGTACGCGGCAATATCGAGTTCGGCCTCAAGGTGCAGAAGCTCACGCCGGACGAGCGCCGGCGGCGGATCGAGGAGGTGATGGAGGTGGTCGGGCTCGCCGGCTATGCCGCCCGCCGCCCGCACGAGCTGTCGGGCGGCCAGCGCCAGCGTGTGGCCCTCGCCCGCTCGCTCGCCCTGCGGCCCGGCCTGATCCTGCTCGACGAGCCCTTGGCCAATCTCGATGCGCATCTGCGCGAGGCGATGCTGGCCGAGTTTCGCCGCCTGCACTCGGTCTCGGGCGCCACCTTCATCTTCGTCACCCACGACCAGGAGGAGGCGATGGCGGTGGCCACCCATGTGGCGGTGATGCATCGCGGTCGGCTGGAACAGGTCGGCACGCCGGAGGATCTGTACCGGCGGCCGCAGACCGACGTCGTCGCCCGCTTCATCGGCCGCGGCCGCACCTTGCCGGTGGAGGTGCTGGCATCGGCGGACGGGCTCTGCACGCTCGATCTTGCCGGCACGGTGCTGAAGGTCGCCGGCCATGCCCCACCCGGCCCGGGCTGGCTGTGCTTCCATGCCTCCGATCTCGCGCGCGCGCCGCAGCGCGGCCAGCTCGCCGGGCAGCTCGCCGGGGAGGTGGTGAACCAGATCTTCCAGAACGGCGTCTATGCCAGCGAACTGGCACCGCTCGGCATCGATGTCGAGACCCTCAGCCTCGCCTTGCCCGAACGCCTCGCGCCGGGCACGCGGGTCGAGGTCCGGCTGTCCGGCGGCTGGGTGATCCCGCGCCGGCCCTCCGCCGCCCCGGCCCTCGCCGGCGGCCCCCCGGCGACGGCGCGCAGCCCGACCTGAGCGGCTTTGGCACCGGCGTCATCGAACCGCAACAGAACCGCAGTCGATCCGTCGTACGGCGCCGATATCAAGCCGGTTTCCGCGAAACGATGCAGAGTGATCGAGATGTCCCTTCGCGCCCTCCTCGCCGCCGCGCTCCTCGCCGGCACCGCGTTCGCCGCTCCTCTCGCCGCGCGAGCCGAGACGATCACCGTCTACACCTCGCAGCCGCAGGACCAGATGGCGGCGGTGATCAAGGCGTTCAACGCCGAATATCCCGACATCAAGGTCGAGCTGTTCCGCTCCGGCACCACCGAGGTGATGGCGAAGCTCCAGGCCGAGCAGGCCGCCGGCAGGAGCCCGGCCGACGTGGTGCTGATCGCCGATACCGTCGCCATGACGCAGCTGAAGAATGACGGCCGGCTCTACGCCTTCACCGACGCGCCGGTCGAAGGCATCAATCCCGAGGTGATCGACAAGGACCGCACCTATTTCGGCACCAAGCTGATCACCACCGGCATCGTCTACAACACCGATCTGGTGAAGACGCCGCCGCAATCGTGGAAGGATCTCGAAGCTCCCGAGGCCGCACGGGCGACGATCATGCCGAGCCCGCTCTATTCCGGCGCGGCGGTGATCCATCTCGGCACCATGCTGCAGCAGCCGGCCTTCGGCTGGGATTATTACAAGACCCTCGCCGACGAGGGCGCGGTGGCCGGCCAGGGCAACGGCACCGTCATCGAGGCGGTGGCACGCGGCGAGAAGGCCTATGGCGTCATCATCGAGTACATGGCGCTGAACGCCAGGGCGAAGGGCTCGCCGGTGGGCTTCGTGTTCCCGCAAGAGGGGGTCAGCGTCATCACCCAGCCGGTCGCGATCCTGAAGGACAGCGACTCCATCGAGGCGGCCAAGACCTTCGTGAAATGGCAGCTGTCGAAGCCGGCGCAGGAGCAGGCGGCGGCGCAGGGCTATTTCCCGGTGCGGGAAGGCGTCGCCCCGCCCAAAGGCTATCCCGACCCCAAAACGCTGAAGGTACTGCCGGCCGATGCCGCCCTGATGCTGAAGGACGACAGGAAGAACAAGGAAAGCTTCGCCGATCTCTATGGCGGCTGAGACGGCAATCCCCCGCATCCGCCGGGGACCGGGCACGGCGCCGGGGCCGATCGGCGGCGAGCGCCTGCTGCTCGGCCTCGTCCTCGCCTATGTGCTGTTCACCACCTTCTGGCCGCTGGCGGAGCTGTTCGCAGCGGCGCTGCAGCCTGGCGAGGACGGCCGTGCCCTCGGCCTGATGGCCGAGGTGCTGGCGAGCCGCGCCACCGCGCGGGCCCTGTGGGGCTCGCTGGTCACCTCCGGCCTCGCAATGGTGCTGTCGACCGCGCTCGGCGTCGCCCTCGCCTTCGCGGTCGGGCTGATCCGGCTGCGCAGCGCGTCGGCGCTGGTCTTCCTCATCCTGACGCCGCTGCTCGTCCCCTCCCAGACCATGGCGCTCGCCTGGATCGAGCTCGCCGGCGCCGGCTCGCCGATCCTCGGCGCGCTCGGGCTGGCGCCAGCGCCGGGAACCGCCAATCCGCTCTATTCCACCGGTGGCATCGCGCTGGTGATGGGCATCGAGCACATGCCGCTGGTGTTCATCGCCACCCGCGCCGCGCTGCGCACCGTGCCGGCCGATCTCATCGAGGCGGCGCGGGTGATCGGCGTGCCCCGCCACCGCATCGCCGCCGGCGTGGTGCTGCCGCTGGTCGCCCCCTCCATCCTCGCCGGCGCCCTGCTCGCCTTCACCGCCGCCATCGGCAATTTCGGCGTGCCGGCACTGCTCGGCATTCCCGGCCGGGTCTCGGTACTGACCACGCTGATCTATCAGCGGCTCAACGGCTTCGGCCCGTCCGCCGCCGGACAGGTGGCGGTGCTGGCCCTGATCATGACCGTGCTCGCCGCCACCGCGCTCGCCCTGCGCAGCCTCGCCATGCGCCGGCTCGCGGTGCCGCTGCCGGCGGGCCGGCCGTTCGAGCCGTCCCGTGCCTCGGCTGTCGGCGAGATCCTCCTCTGGCTGGTGGTGCTGGTGATCGCGGTGGTGCCGCTCGCCGCCCTGATGATGACGGCGCTGCTGCCGGCGGTCGGCGTGCGCTTCGGCCTCGATACCGCCAGCCTGGCGCAGTTCGCCGCCGTGCTCGCCAATGCCGCGGTACGTCGCGCCTTCGCCAATTCGCTGCTGCTCTCGCTCGCTTGCGCGCTGGTCGCGGTGGTCGTCGCGGTGCCGTTCGCCTATCTCGCCGTCCGCCGGCCGGGCGGGCTGGTCCGCGCGCTGGATGTGGGGGTGGAGGCGCCTTGGGTCGTGCCGGGCACCGTGGTGGCGCTCGGCATGATCCTCGCCTTCCTGCCGCCGCTGCCGCTCGTCGGCGTGTCGCTCTACGGCACGCTGGCGATCCTGCTCATCGCCTATCTCGCCCGCTTCCTGCCGCTGGTGCTGCGGCCGGTGGCGGCGGCGGCGCAGACGGCGGATCCGGCGCTGGACGAGGCCGCGCGCATCGTCGGAGCCGGGCTGGCGCGGCGGCTCGCCTGCATCTTCCTGCCCGGCGTGCTGCCGGCCGCCGTCGCCGGCGCCGTGCTGGTGGTGATGACGGCGCTGAACGAGCTCACTTTGTCGGCGCTGCTCTGGTCCTCGGGGCACGAGACCATCGGCGTCATGGTGTTCGCGCTGCAATATGAGGGCAATTCCACCGACGCCGCCGCTTTGGCGGTGCTGTCCACCGGCCTGGTGTTCGCGCTGTGCGCGGCGGCGAATGCCGGCGCCCGCTGGATGCCGGAGCGGATATTGCCCTGGCGGCAATAGGCACGCGGCGGCGCATTTCCGCCACCCGCTTCGCCGGCCGGCCATTTTTGAGGGAACCCCCGCCGCACTTCCCGCTTGTTCCAGGGATACGCCGTGATGTGCGAAATCAGCGAGAGGTACACGCATGCACCGTCGAGACATCCTGCTGGGAATGGGCCTTGCGGCCATGGCGCAGGCCCCCATTCTCGGGATGTTGATCACCGAGGCTCGGGCGCAGGCCGACCTCGGCAAGCCCACCGCCTTCGACGCCGAGACGGTGCGCCGGCTGGCGCGCGAGCTGGCGGCCAAGCCCTTCGCCGCCCCCAATCGTGATCTGCCGAAGGAAATCGACAAGCTCAGCTATGACGACTACCGCAACATCCGCTTCAACAGTGATCGCGCGCTGTGGCGCGGCCAGGGCACGCCGTTCGAAGCGCAGCTCTTCCATCGCGGCTTCCTGTTCCGCGACCGGGTCGACCTCTCCGTCGTCGCCGACGGCAAGGCGCAGAAGCTGCCCTACAGCCCGGACATGTTCCGCTTCGATCACGGGCTGAAGCCGCCCGATCCCAAGATCGACCTCGGCTATTCCGGCTTCCGCCTGCACAGCCCGATCAACCGGCCGGACTATTTCGACGAGATCGCCGTCTTCCAGGGCGCCAGCTATTTCCGCGCCGTCGGCAAGGGGCAGACCTATGGCACCTCGGCGCGCGGCCTGTCGGTCAAGACCGGCGACGCGGGCGGCGAGGAATTTCCCGCCTTTCGGGAATTCTGGCTCGAACAGCCGCGGCCGGGCACCGATTCCATCGTGGTTCACGCATTGCTGGACAGCCCGAGCGGCGCGGCCGCGCACCGCTTCACCATCCGTCCGGGCGACACCACCCTGATGACGGTTGAGATGACCGTCTACCCGCGAGAGGACATCGACCAGGTCGGCATCGGCTCGCTGACCAGCATGTTCATGTTCGGCCCCAATGACCGCAACGACATCGACGATTTCCGGCCGATGGTGTGCGACGCCAACGGGCTGTCCATCGCCACCGGCAATGGCGAGCAGCTGTGGCGCCCGCTCAGCAACCCGCAGCGGCTGCAGATCTCGTCCTTCGCCGTGTCCGATCTGCGCGGCTTCGGCCTGATGCAGCGCCAGCGTTCGTTCTTCGATTATCAGGATCTCGAGGCACGCTACGAGCGCCGGCCGAGCGTGTGGATCGAGCCGATCGGCGACTGGGGCAACGGCTCGGTGGTGCTGGTGGAAATCCCGACCCCGGAGGAGGTGCATGACAACATCGTCGCCTTCTGGCGCCCGCGCGAGCCGCTGCGCAAGGGACGTGAATACGCCTCCACCTACCGGATGCACTGGGGATGGGACGGGCCGAAGCTCTCCGAGCTCGGCCGCTTCGGCGCCACCCGCGTCGGCGGAACGTCGGAACGCCGGCTTTTCGTGCTCGATCTCGTCGGCGACAAGCTGAAGGACCTGCCGCCGGAGGGGGTTTCCGCGCGTGTGACCACCGACAAGGGCGAGATCAGCGACATCGTGGTGCAGAAAAACCCCGAGATCGAGGGCTGGCGCCTCTCCTTCGCCCTCGCGCCGGGCGGCAATGAGTCGGCCGAACTGCGGGCGGAATTCCTGCGCGGCGACGAACGCCTCGCCGAGAGCTGGGTCTATCGATGGACGGCGTGACCCCGCTCCGGCCGGAGCTGGAGGACGCCGCGCGTCCCGCCCCAGTCCCAGCCCCAACCTCCGCCCCCGCCTTGCCGCCGGACGCGCCGCTGGCCATGCCGGTGCAATCGCTGCGCACGGTGCCCAAGGCCGAGAAGCTGCCGCGCCGGGCCTCGCTGTTCGTCCGCCGGCTGCTGGTCATCGGCGGCGCGGTGGTGCTGACGGCGTTCGCCGCGCATGAAATGTATCTGGTGCTGGAGGTCGGCGGGCTGACGCTGCTGGAAAGCCTCGTCCTTGGCCTGTTCGTGGTGCTGTTCGCCTGGATCGGGTTTTCGTTCACCAACGCGCTCAGCGGCGCGCTGACCATGCTGGCCCGCCCCGAGGACGGCCTCGGCATCGATGCCGAGGCGCCGCTGCCGACGCTGTCGGCGCGCACCGCCATCCTGATGCCGACCTACAATGAGGACCCGTCCCGCATCTTCGCCGGCCTGCAGGCGACCTATGAATCGCTGCAGGCAACCGGGGCGCAGGACGCCTTCGATTTCTTCATCCTCAGCGACACCACCGATGCCGATGTCTGGATCGCCGAGGAAGCCGCGTTCCTCGCCCTGCGCCGACGCACCGGCGGCGATCGGCGCATCTTCTACCGCCGCCGGCCGCGCAATACCGATCGCAAGGCCGGCAATGTCGCCGATTGGGTGACCCGCTTCGGCGCCGCCTATGATCACATGCTGGTGCTCGACGCCGACAGCGTGATGACGGGCGACTGCATCGTCCGCCTCGCCGGCGCGCTGGAGGCCAGCCCCCGTACCGGCCTCATCCAGACTCTGCCGGTCATCGTCGGCGGCCGCACGCTGTTCGCCCGGCTGCAGCAATTCGCCGGACGGCTCTACGGGCCGCTGATCGCCTATGGCCTCGCCGGCTGGCACGGGCCGGACAGCAATTACTGGGGCCACAACGCCATCATCCGCACCCGCGCCTTCGCCGAATGCGCCGGCCTGCCGCATCTTTCCGGCCGCAAGCCGTTCGGCGGCCACATCCTCAGCCATGATTTCGTCGAGGCGGCGCTGATCCGCCGCGGCGGCTGGGGCGTCAACATGGTGCCGTGGCTGGAAGGCTCCTACGAGGAGGGCCCGCCCTCGCTCACCGATCTCGCGGTGCGCGACCG
Organism: Ancylobacter sp. 3268; assembly: GCF_031456575.1. Taxonomy (NCBI): domain Bacteria; kingdom Pseudomonadati; phylum Pseudomonadota; class Alphaproteobacteria; order Hyphomicrobiales; family Xanthobacteraceae; genus Ancylobacter; species Ancylobacter sp. 3268. Next base: position 154,960 of record NZ_JAVDUX010000008.1, on the reverse strand, counting down.
CCGCTGGTGCCAGGGCAACCTGCAGCACGCCGCCGTGCTGCCGACGCGCGGCCTCAACCCGCTCAGCCGGCTGCACATGCTGGTGGGCATCGGCTCCTATGCCACCGCGCCGCTGTGGCTGATCATGCTGCTCGCCGGCCTGTTCACCGCCTTGCAGGCCCGCTTCGTGCCGCCGGACTATTTCCCCTCCGAGTTCTCGCTGTTCCCCAATTGGCCGGCGCAGGATCCGATCCGCGCCGCCTGGGTGTTCGTCGGCACCATGGCGGTGCTGCTGCTGCCGAAGCTGATCGCCTATGCGCTGATGCTGTTCCGCGCCCCGCTGCGCCGCGGCTTCGGCGGCGGCATCCGCGCCTTTTTCGGCCTGCTGGTCGAAACGCTGATCGCCGGCCTGCTCGCCCCTGTCACCATGCTGGCGCAATCGGCGGCGGTGGCCAGCATCCTCGCCGGCCGCGACGGCGGCTGGCAGCCGCAGCGCCGCGACGACGGCAGCGTCGGCGCCCGCCAGACGCTCCTCCACTTCCTGCCGCATACGCTGTTCGGCCTCGTCCTCGCAGCCGCCGCCATCGCCATCTCGCTGCCGCTGTTCTTCTGGATGAGCCCGGTAGTGCTCGGCCTCGTGCTCGCGGTGCCGCTGGTGCTGTGGACCGGCGCGAGACGGCCGCTGCTCGCCGGGGTGCTGAAGACGCCGGAGGAGATCACGCCGCCGCCGGTGCTCACCCGCGCCAAGGCGCTGGCGCGCGAGCTCGGCACCGCCGGGCCGCCGGGCGAGGCGACGTCCCGTCTCGCCGGCGATCCCGTCCTGCTCGCCGCCCACCGCGCCATGCTGCCCGACTTCGGCGAACGCCCGCCCGGCGATTACAGCCCCGAGCGCCTCGTCGCCCGCGCCAAGCTGCACGATGCGCCCGATCTCGCCACCGCGCTCGGCCATCTCAGCCCGCGCGAGAAGGCCGCGGCGCTCGGCGATACCCAGGCGCTCGAGCGCCTGCTCGCCCTCGCCGCCCGCCCGGCTGCCATTGGCCAGCCGGCGGCATAAAAATCCGGGTGCCGCGAAGGAACAGGCAAGGGGGCACCGCCGTTGTCCAGCGTCCTTTCCCAGCGACGGTGATCCCCTTGACGCGCAAGATTCTTCCCGGCTCGGCCTTCCCCCTTGGTGTGACGGTCGACGGCAGGGGGACCAATTTCGCGCTGTTTTCCGACAACGCCACCGGCGTCACCCTGTGCCTTTTCGACCGCTATGGCGAGACCGAGCTGGAGCGCATCGACCTCCACGAATGCACCAACGGCGTCTGGCACTGTTACCTGCCCGGCGTCGGCCGCGGCCAGGTCTATGGCTGGCGGGTGCATGGCCCGTGGGCGCCGGAGGCCGGCCATCGCTTCAACCCCAACAAGCTGCTGCTCGATCCCTATGCCCGCATGCTGGTCGGCAACATCGAGTGGGACGACGCGCTTTACGGCTACACCATCGGCGCCGGCGACGACGCCGACCTGATCATGGATGAGCGCGACAGCGCCGCCTTCATGCCGAAGGCGCGGGTGGTCGCCGGCACGCCGCTCGCCGACACCCAGCACCCGCGCATCTCCTGGCCGAAGACGGTGATCTATGAGGGCCATGTGCGCGGCCTCACCATGCGCCATCCGCTGGTGCCGGAGGCGATCCGCGGCACCTTCACCGCGCTCGGCCAGCCGGAATTCGTCGATTACCTGCAAAAGCTCGGCGTCACCGCGCTGGAGCTGCTGCCCGTCCACGCCTTCGCCCAGGACCGCCACCTCGTTGATCGCGGCCTCTCCAATTACTGGGGCTACAACACGCTGGCCTTTTTCGCCCCCGAGCCGCGCTATCTCGGCGAGGACGGGCTCGATGCCATCGGTGAGGCGGTCGACCACCTGCATCAGGCCGGCATCGAGATCATTCTCGACGTGGTCTACAACCACACCTGCGAGGGCAACCATCTCGGCCCGACGCTGTCCTTCAAGGGCATCGACAACGCCTCCTACTACCGGCTGCTGCCCGGCAATGGCCGCTATTATGACGACATGACCGGCTGCGGCAACGCGGTGAACACCGATCACCCGCGCGTGCTGCAGATGGTGCTCGATTCCCTGCGCATGTGGGTCTCGGTCTATGGCATTGACGGTTTCCGCTTCGATCTCGCCACCACGCTCGGGCGCCGTCCCACCGGCTTCGATCCCGGCCACGCCTTCTTCCACGCCATCCTCCAGGATCCCACGCTCGGCGGGCTCAAGCTGATCGCCGAGCCGTGGGATGTCGGGCCGGGCGGCTACCAGCTCGGCGCCTTCCCGCCCGGCTTCTCGGAGTGGAACGGCGACTACCGCGACAAGGTGCGCGAGTTCTGGTGCGGCTCGGAGGGCGTGCTGCCCAGCTTCGCCACCCGCTTCGCCGCCTCGCAGGACATCTTCTCGGAGGGCAAGCGACGGCCGTGGTCGAGCGTGAACTTCATCACCGCCCATGACGGCTTCACCCTGCACGACCTCGTCACCTACAACGACAAGCACAACGAGGCCAATGGCGAGGACAACCGCGACGGCCACGACGACAATAAGAGCTGGAACTGCGGCGCCGAGGGCGAGACCGAGGATGAGGGCATCAACGCGCTGCGCCGCCGGCAGAAGCGCAATCTGATGGCCACGCTGTTCCTGTCCCAGGGCGTGCCGATGCTGCTCGCCGGCGACGAGCGCTCCAATTCGCAGTCCGGCAACAACAACGCCTATTGCCAGGACAACGACATCAGCTGGATCGACTGGTCGGACGAGGATCCGGAGCTGCCGAACTTCGTCTCCCGCCTCGCCGAACTGCGCAAGCGGCATTCCTCGCTGTCGCGGCCGGAGTTCCTCACCGGCTCGCGCAACGAGATGGGCCAGCCGGATGTCGCCTGGTTCAACACCTCGGGCGAGCGCATGAGCGAGGAGAACTGGGCCGATCCGCACTCGAAATGCCTCACCGTGCGCCTTGCCCCGGCTCTGGCCGAGGAAGCATCGCTGCTGATCATGCTCAACGCCTCCCATGTCGATGTCGATTTCATCGCTCCGGCGGTGCAGTCGGGCAGCTGGGAGGCGATCCTCGCCACCGGCGATGATCTCGAAGGCGCCAAGCTGGGCGGCGGCGCCACCTTCACCATGCCCGCGCGTACCCTGCTGGTGTGGGAATGGCGGGCATGACGCATCCGGCACGCCGCTTCGGCCCGCTGCGCGACGGGCATGACGTCACCTTCCGCCTCTATGCTCCCGATGCCCGCCGCGTCGATCTGCTCGTGGACGGCATGATCCCCCTGCCGATGACGCGGCGGGGCGACGGGTTCTTCGATGTCGAGCTGGCGGGGGTGGAGCCCGGCCACCGCTACCGCTTCCTCGCCGATGGCGTCCTCGTGCCGGATCCCGCCTCCCGCATGCAGGAGCGCGATCCGGATGGCTGGAGCGTTCTGGTGGCCGATCCGCCGCCGCGCATCGGCAACGCCATCCGCCCGTGGCACGAGGCGGTGATCGCCGAGGTGCATGTCGGCACCGCCACGCCGGAGGGCACGTTCCGGGCGCTGCTCGACCGTCTCGATCACTATCGCGACGCCGGCTTCACCGTCATCGAGCTGATGCCGGTCGCCGATTTCCCCGGCGCGCGCAACTGGGGCTATGACGGCGTGCTGCTCTATGCCCCCGACCGCAGCTATGGCACGCCCGACGAGTTGCGCGCGCTGGTCGACGCCGCCCATGCGCGCGGCCTCGGCATCATGCTGGACGTCGTCTACAACCATTTCGGCCCGAGCGGGAACTACCTGCCGGCCTATGCCTCATCCTTCTTCCGCGCCGATATCGCGACGCCGTGGGGGCCGGCGATCGATCTCGAGAGCGAGACGGTGCGCGACTTCTTCACCGAGAACGCCGCCTGTTGGCTGGCCGATTTCGGCTTTGACGGGCTGCGCTTCGATGCCGTGCACGCGCTGGCCACCGCCGGCGCCGAGATATTCCTCACCGAGATCGCCCATGCCTGCCGCGCCGTGCGGCCGGATGCGTGGCTGGTGCTGGAGAACCACGACAACATCGCCGGCTGGATGACGCGCGACGACAGTCTGTTCACCGCCCAGTGGAACGACGACTGGCACCATGCCTTCCATGTGCTGGCGACCGGCGAGCGCGGCGGCTACTACGCCCCCTATGCCGGCGATCCGGTCGCCGCCGCCGCCCGCGCACTGACGGAGGGCTTCGTCTTCCAGGGCGAACCCTATCCCGATGCCGAAGGCCAGCCGCGCGGCACGCCCTGTGCGACGCTGGCGCCCGACGCCTTCGTCAGCTTCGTGCAGAACCACGACCATATCGGCAACCGCCCGCTCGGCGACCGTCTCGCCGGCACCCTGGCGCCGGAACGGCTGGCCCTGCTGCGCCTCGTTCTGATGCTCTCGCCGGAGATCCCGTTGCTGTTCCAGGGCGAGGAAGCGCTGCTGCCGACGCCCTTCCCGTTCTTCTGCGATTTCGAGGGCGATCTCGCCGAGGCGGTGCGCACCGGCCGGCGCTCGGAGTTCGCCGACTTCTTCCGCGATCATGATGACGGGCAGTTTCCCGATCCGCTGGATGAAGACACGTTCCGTGCGGCGGTGCTGGCCCCCGAGGACTTCGCCACCGGTCACGCCCGGCGGGAATTGGCGGCGTTCCGCGCCCTCGCCGATCTGCGCCGGCAGCATGTCTGGCCGCTGGCCGCCAGCGGCTGGCGCGACGCACAGGCCTCCCGCACCGGCGACGCCATCGCGGTCCGCTGGCGCTTTGCGGCCGGCACGCTGGTGATGGTGCTCAATCCCGGTCCGTCTCCGGCGTCGCTCGCCCGGCCGGCCGGCACCGAGACCCTGGCGTCGCTCGCGGTCACCGGCACGGTCGAGCCGGCGGAAACCGCGGCATTGACCCTCGGCCCGTTCTCCGCCGCCGTCTGGCGGCTGCCCGCGGCATGAGGCCCCCATCATGAACCCGTCCGCCGCCGCACCGCCCGAGCTTCTCGCCACCTATCGGCTGCAATTCCATCGCGGTTTCACCTTCGCCGATGCCGAGGCGCTGGTGCCTTATTTCGCCCGGCTCGGCATCAGCCATCTCTATGCCTCCCCCATCACCATGGCGGTGCCCGGCTCGACCCATGGCTATGATGTCGCCGATCCGACCCGCATCAATCCCGAGCTCGGCGGGGAAGACGGGTTCGAGCGCCTCGCCGCCGCCCTCGCCACGCAGGGCATGGGCGTACTGCTCGACATCGTGCCGAACCACATGGCCGCCTCCAGCCACAACCCGTTCTGGATGGGCATGCTGGAATTCGGACCGTCCTCGCCCGACGCCCGGCTGTTCGATGTGAACTGGACATCGGGCCCGCTGCTGCTCCCGGTTCTTGGCGAGCCGCTGCAGGCCACCCTCGCTGCCGGCGCCCTGTCGCTGCGCGCGGATTATGATACCGGGCGCATCGTCGTCGCCTATGCCGACCGCGTCTTCCCGCTGAGGCCGGAAAGCGTCGCCGGGCTTCTGGATGCCGCTGCCGGCATGCGGCCGGGCTGGGCCGAGATGGCATCGGACTTTCGCGCGCTGTCGGCCGCATCATCCACCTCACTGCACCGGGCGCGCGAAGCCTTGCGGTCCCTCGACACCACTGAGCGCGCCGCCCTCGAGGCCGTACTCGCCGAGGCCGATCTTGCGGCGCTGCTTGAGGCCCAGCACTGGCGCCTTGCCTGGTGGCGCACCGCAGCACATGACCTCAACTATCGGAGATTCTTCAATATTACCGATCTTGCCGGCGTGCGCGTCGAGGATCCGGAGGTGTTCGAGCTCGTCCACCGCCTGCCGCTCGACCTGCTTCGCCGCGGCCTGATACACGGCCTGCGCATCGACCATATCGATGGCCTCCTTGACCCTGGCGCCTATTGCGAACGGCTGAGGCAAGCAGTCGGTGAAGGTATTCCAATCTTCCTGGAGAAGATCCTCGAACCCGGAGAGACCCTGCGCCCATGGTCCGTCGACGGCACGACAGGCTATGAAAGACTGAACGATATCAACGGCTTGTTTATTGACGCGCAAGGGTATGCAGCACTGGAAGACGATTTGCGCGCCCGGCATCTCCTCATCGGCACGCCGGCCAGTCGCCTCGCCGACGCCAAGCGTACCGTGCTGGAAACCAGCCTCGCCGCCGAGGTCGATGTGCTCGTCGGCTTGGCCCGTGAGGGCCTCGATGCCGACATCCATGCCGGAGACATCACCGAGGCCGCGATCCGGCAAGCGGTGCTGGCCCTGCTAACCCATTGTCCTGTCTATCGTTCCTACGCCACCTTCGATGCCCATGACGATGAGGACGAAGCCGTCTGGGACGCCATCCGCACCCGGATCGAAGCGGTCGAGGATCCGCTCACCGCCGCCGCCGGCCGCCTGCTGGTTGATCGGCTGAAGCAGCCCCAGAGGGAGAGCGACCGGCTGTTCCGCCTGCGTTTCCAGCAGCTTAGCGGGCCGACGCTGGCAAAGGGCTTCGAAGACACCGAACTCTATCGCACCCCGGTCCTGCTTGCCGTCAACGAAGTCGGCGGCAGCCTCGACCATCCTGCGAGGAACTTCGAGGAACTGCATGAAATATCGCGACAACGTGCCATCGACGAGGCCCGCGACCTCACCCCGCTCGCCACGCACGACACCAAGCGAGGACCTGGAACCCGCGCCCGCCTCGCGGCGCTGAGCTTCGCCCCAGAGCGTTGGCTCGACTTCCTCGAAGCTGCGAGGCCGGCATGCGAGCACCTGTCCGCCGGCAACGGCCACGACGCCGCTCCCGACGCTCTCGACCGTCATCTGATCCTCCAGACACTGCTCTCCGCCTGGCCGATAACAGCGGAACGGATGGCGACCTATCTCACCAAGGCCCTGCGCGAAGCCAAGCGCCACACCAGCTGGGAGCGGCCGAACGAAGCCTATGAACGTGCCGGCATCGATCTCGCCTCCCGCTTGATCGAAACCTCCGAGGCGGCGCCCTTCCGTGCCGATCTCGAGCGTCTGCTCGCCGCGCTGAACCCGGCCGCACGGATCGTCGGCCTGGCCCAGCTCGTGCTGCAGCACACCCTGCCGGGCACGCCGGATATTTATCAAGGCACTGAATTGCCAGATTTTTCTCTGGTCGACCCCGACAATCGGCGCCCGGTCGACTGGCCGTCCCGCTCGGCCTGTCTCGACGGCATCGGCACGCCCGATCCTGCCGATGCCGAGCATTTTGCCCTGTTGCGCCTGCTGCTCGCACAACGCCGCCGCAACCGGGCCTTCGCCCATGGCGACTATCGACCCCTCGAAACCGGCTCGTCGCCATGGCGCTGGTTCGGTTTCGAGCGGCGCCACCAGGGGCACGTCCTGCGTGTCATCGTCCCCACGCGCATACCCTGGCGCGATGCGCTGCCCGCGACCATCGCCCTCGAGACCGCGGAGATGTGGGACGGCGACTGGAACATCGCCGGGCCATGTTCCGTCGAGAAGGGTTCGCAACGCCTTGAGCTGCCGACGTCCTGGCCCTTTATCGTCGCCGAGAAGGCCTGATCCGCCTTACCCGCTCGGGTCCGCGCCATCGGCACGTGCTTGCCCCTTGGAGCGGCAAGCGCCCGATGTCGCGGCCTCAGGGAAGCGGATCCTCCCGCTGCCGGCCGCGGGAGGATCCCGCTGTCAAGCCCGGGCATAAACGGTGCGAAACTGCTCCTCGGTTATGAAGCCGTCCGCCATGTCCTCACGGATCAGCTCCAGATCGCGATCGGCCGGCGCGCCCCAGCCGCCACCGCCCGGCGACGAGATCTTCACGCGGTCGCCCGGCCGCACCGGCACATTGGCGAATTTGGAGGGAGAAACCTTGTTGAAAGCCTGGGTCGCGGTCAGCCACTCGTCGCTGCCCCGACGCTTGATGAACAACTCTGCCTTTGCGCCTTCGCCGCCCCCGTGGATGCCCCAGGGCGAGACCTTCTGGCGGTCGCTCATATAGCTGAAGGTCATGTCGGTATCGGTGCAGAGCAGCGTCTTGGTCAGCGCGAGACCGCCACGGAACTGCCCCGGCCCGCCGGAGCCGTCCACCAGCCGGAATTCCTCCATATGCCAGGGGAAACGGAACTCGAACACTTCGACCGGAATATGCGGGCAATTGCCGTTGATGCCGCCCACGGCGTCATTGCCATCGGCAAAGCTGCGCCCGCCCCAGCCGACCGGGGTCAGATCGTAGCAGCAGAAGAACTCGCCGGTCTCGGTATCCGTGCCGCCGAACAGGAAGTTTGAATGGCTCGCACCGTCGGTGGCGGCGGAGCGCTCCTTCACCGCCGGCGCCAGCGCGCCCATCACCGCATTGGCGATGCGGCAATGGCTCTCGGTATTGCCGCCGACCGAGGGACCGGGAAAGTTGACATTGAGCATGCTGCCAGGCTCGGCGAGGATCCTTATCGGCCGGAAGCAGCCGGAATTCTTGGGAATGGTGGAATCCGTCAGCTGCAGCAGCGCGTTGTACGCGGCGCCATGCGCCACGCCGAGGGTGGCGTTGATCGGCCCTTTCGCCTGCGGCGAGGAGCCGTGATAGTCGATGATGACATCGCTGCCGCTCACCGTGACCTCGACACGGATCGTGTAGGCCTTGTCCTCGATGCCGTCGTCTTCCATGACGTCCTCGAAGCGGTAGCGTCCGTCCGGGATCTTCTCGATCTCGGCACGCATGCGGCGCTCGGCATAGTCCATCAGCGCGTGCACGTGCTCGCCGAAGGCTTTGACGCCGTGCTTGGCGGCCAGTTCCTTCATGCGCCGCTCGCCGAGATCGATGGACGCGATCAGCGCGCGGAAGTCGCCATAATTGTAGCGAGGCGTGCGCACATTCGCGAGCAGCAGCCGCCAGACATCGTCGACGTCCTTGCCGGCGCGGATGATCTTGACCGGCGGCACCCGGAGCCCCTCGTGAAAGACCTCGGTCGCCTCGCCGGCGAACCCTGCGGGCGCCATGCCGCCGACCTCGCAGACATGGCCGATGGCCACGGCGAAGCCGATCAACTCGCCCTCGAGGAACACCGGCTTGAAGAAAGTGTGCTCCGGCGTGTGAAGCCCGCCGCGATAAGGGTCGTTGTGCAGGATGACATCGCCCGGCTCCAGCTCGTCGAGCGGAATCTCCTGCACGCAGGAGCGCAGCAGCAGCGGCATGCCGCCGATCATCGAGGGACAGAAGTCGCCGGTGGCGATCAGCTCGCCCGTCGGCAGGGCGAGACCGCAGGTGAAGTCCAGCGATTCCGAGAAGATGGTGGAATAGGAGGTGCGCATCAGCGTCACCCCCATGTCGCGGCAGATCGAAACGAGGATGCCGCCGACGATGTTCAGCGAAACCATGTCCATGTGCAGGGCCTCCTAGTTGGCCGAGATGAGGAGATTGCCGTAGCGGTCGACGCTGAGCGTCATGCCGGGATTGACCACGGTGACGGAGGCGTTCTCCTCCACCAGGGCCGGCCCCTCGACGAGATGCCCCTCCTTCAGGTCCGCCCGGTCATAGACCGGCGTGTCGCGCCAGCCGCCGGCGAACCAAACCGGGCGGCGCGAACGCACCGACGACGTACCGTCGGCCGACCCGACCTGGGGAAATTCCAGCGCCCCGGTGCGGGCCGTGCCGGTGACAAGGAAGTTGACGATCTCGACATGGTCGGCGAGCCGAAAACCGAAGCGCGCCTCATGCTGGGCGTGGAAGGTCTCGAGTATGGTGGCGACTTCCTCGTCGGAGAAGCTCTGCGCCTCGACCGGGATCTCCAGCTCGTAGTTCTGGCCGAGATAGCGCATCTCGACGCTGCAGGTGATGCCGGCATCCGCATGGCCCTGCGTCGCCAGCTCGGCGCGGCATTCCTCGATCAGCGAGGCCATCGCCGCCGCCGCCCGCGCGCGGTCAAAGCGTCGCGAGTTGAGCTGCACGGTGCGGTAGCGATCGACGCGCGCATCCGCCATGGTGAAGCCGAAGGCGGAGAACTGTCCGGGGAAGTTGGGCACCAGGCCGTTCGGAATCGAGGCCTCCTCCATCAGATCGCTGACATGCAGCGGCCCGGCGCCACCGAAGGTGACCAGGGTGAAATCGCGCGGGTCGAGCCCCTGTTCGGTCAGTACGGTGTGTAGCGCGCCCACCATGTTGTTGTTGGCGATGCGCACGATGGCGAAGGCCACCTCCTCGATGGACTGGCCCAGCGCTTCGGCGATCGGCTGCACCGCCTTGGCGGCCGCCTCGCGGTCGAGCGCCATCGATCCGCCGAGGAAATTGTCAGGGCTGATGCGGCCCAGCAGCACATTGGCATCGGTGACGGTCGGCAGCGTGCCGCCACGCCCGTAGCAGGCCGGGCCCGGATTGGCGCCGGCACTCTCCGGCCCGACCACCAGCATGCCGCCGGCATCGATCCGCGCGATGGAGCCGCCGCCGGCGCCGATGGTGCGGATGTCGATCATCGGGATCTGGATCGGACGGCCCCACTCGATCTCGAAATCGGTGGTGAACTTCTCCTTGCCGTCGACCACGGTGGAGACATCGGTAGAGGTGCCGCCCATGTCGAGCGTGACGAGATTGCGAAGGCCCAGCAGCTCGGAGGTGCGCTTGGCGGCGATCACCCCGCCGGTGGGACCGGACACCGCGATCTGGATCGGCCCCTCCACCGCCCCGGCGAGGCTCATCTCGCCGCCATTGGAACGCATCACCACCACCGGTGCGCGCATGCCGTTGGCGTCGAGCTCGGCACGCATCGAGCCGAGCTGGCGCGCCACCACCGGTTTGATGAAGGCGTCGCAGATGGTGGTGGAGGCGCGGAAATGCTCCTTCCACTTCGGCAGCACGTCGTAGGAAATCGACACCGGCACGCCCGGCAGGTGCTCGGCGAAAATCTCCTTCACCCGCCGCTCATGCACCGGCGTGAGGTAGGAATGCAGCAGCACCACCGCGACCGCCTCGATCTCGCCGGCTTCGCGCAGCTGGCCGGCGAGGTGCGCGACACCCTCCTCGTCCAGCGGCTCGGCCACGCTGCCGCTTGCGTCGATCCGCTCGCGGATCTCGTGCGCGTCGCGGCGCTTGAGGAAGGGTTTCGGCTTTACCCAGGCAAGGTCGTAGTGGTGCTTGCGGTTGCCGCGGCCGATGAAAGGGATATCGCGAAACCCCGCCGTGGTGACATAGGCGACGCGGGCTCCCTTGCCCTCTAGCAGCGCGTTGGTAGCGACCGTGGTACCCAGGCGCACCGCCTCGATGGCATCGAGATCGCCGAACGTCCGCAGCCCGGTCATGATGCCCTGGATCGGGTTTTCCGGCGTCGACAGGTTCTTCCAGGCCTTGAGGGTGCGGCCGACTTCGTCATAGGCGACGAAGTCGGTGAAGGTGCCGCCGATGTCGACGCCGAATCTGGTGCTCATCGTTTCTGCCCTTTGTCTCGAATATCGGAAGGATGGTGATCACGGCGACGGCGCGGCATCGCCTGCCAGCTCGGGGGATAGGGTGCGGCCGGCCAGGGCCTTTGCGGCCGGGGTGGCACGCGGCCAGACGAGCTCGCGCCCGTTGGAGAGGCCATTGGGACGGAAGATCAGGATCAGTGCCATCAGCACGCCGAGGCCGATCTCCTGGCTGCCCAGCGGCAGCCCGATATCGATGGCCCCGAGCGAGACGCCACGCTCGGCGACCCGCAGCAACTCGACGATGATGGTCACCGCGAACACCCCGGCCACCGCGCCCGACAGGCTCGACATGCCCCCCACCACCAGCATGGCGAGGGTGATGAAGGTGAGCCCGAGATAGAAGGGGTCGATGGTGAGGATGCCGAGGAACTGCGCATAGAGCCCGCCCCCGGCGCCGGCGATGGCAGCGCTGAGCACGAAGGCGACCAGCCGCATCCGCCTCACCTCCACCGCCGAGGCGCGCGCGGCCACTTCGTCGTCGCGCGAGGCGCGCAGCATCAGGCCAAGGCGGGAGACCTGGAACAGATAGGCGACGATCACGGCGCCGGCGGCGAAGCCGACCGCCACCCACGGCCCCACCACCGTCGGGATGCCGATGATTGAAGAGGAACCCGCGGTGACGGAATCCCAGTTGGCATAGACGCTGTTGACGATCATCAGCACCGCGAAGGTGGCGATGGAAGCGGCGGTACCGGAAAGCCGCATCAGCGCGATGCCAAGCAGCAGGGCGACCAGTGCCGGCAGCAGCGTCGCGCCGATGATGGCGAAGGCGAAGGGATACTGGTTTTCCTGCAGGAACACCGGCAGGCCGGACAGCATGATCTGCTTGAAGCCCGGCTCGGCCGAGGCCCAGGCGGCCGCATAGGCGCCGACGCCCATGAAGCCGATATGGCCGAAGGAGATGATGCCGGAATTGCCGATGAACACCCACAGCCCGACGACGACCACGAGGCGGATGAACATCTCGGTCAGCGTCACCTGCACCGTCTCGTTGCCGGTCAGCACGCCCAGCCCGGCGGCGACGGCCAGACCGGCGACCAGCAGTGCCGGCGTCTGGTGGCGGATCAGGAAATCGCGCATCGCAGCCGCTCCTCACACGCGCTCGAAGCTGGTGCGCGAGGGCACCAGCCCGGCCGGCCGCACCAGCAACACCAGGATGACGAAGGCGAAGGCGAAGGCATCGCGAAAGGCGCGCAGCTCGGGCGGCAGATAGGCCTGGAGCATGGTCACGATGATGCCGATGGTGAAGCCGCCCACCACCGCGCCGACCAGGCTGCCCATGCCGCCCACCACCACCGCCACGAAGGCGAACAGGGCGAGCGGCAGCCCCATGGTGTGGCTGAGCGAGCCGGATTGCGTGGTGTAGAGCAGCGACACCGCCGCGGCGAGGATGCCGCTGATGGCGAAGGCGAGGCCGATGACGAGGTTGCCGCGCACGCCGAGATAGGTCGCCATGCGGAAATCCTCGGCGGCGGCGCGCATCTGGATGCCGTAGGGAGTCTTCCGCAGGAACAGCGTCAGCGCGGTCATCAGTACCAGCGTGACCACGAGGATGATCAGCTGCAGCATCGGCACCCGGAGGTCGCCGATCAGGATCTGGGTGTTGGCGCCGCTCCACAGGTCCACCGCCTTGGGCCGCGCGCCGTAAAGCATCATCACCCCGTTCTGGATGATGTAGCTGACGGCGAAGGAGGCGATCATCAATGTCGGCGAGGAAGCCCGCCGCAGCGGCCGGAACACCAGCACGTCGGAGAGCAGCGCCGCCACGACGACGATGAGGCAGATCAGCGGCGTCATCACGACGAGCGGCAGATCGCCGATGAGCAGGCGCGCCGTCACGTCGGCGGAAGGGACGATCAGTGCATAGGCGCCGATGGTGATGTAGTCGCCATGGGCGAAGTTGATCAGCCGCAATATGCCGAACAGCAGCCCGATGCCGAGCGCGGTCAACGCATAGATGCTGCCGAGGCTGACGGCGTCGATGAGGTTCTGCAGGAACCCGATCATGGGGCCACTCCCTCCAGGGTCGCCGGGGAGCCGAAGCCGAAATAGGCGCTGCGGATCGCCTCGCCATCGGCGAGATCGGCGGCGCGGCCTTCCAGCTGGATGCGCCCGCCGCGCAGCACATAGATGCGGTCGGCATGCTTCAGGATGCGGTTCGAGCTCTGCTCGTTGATGATGAGCGTCAGGCCCTCGCGCCGCCGCAGGTCGAGCAGGATCTCGTAGATCTGGTCGACGATGCGCGGGGCGAGGCCGAGCGAGGGCTCGTCGACCAGCAGCAGGCGGGGCCGCGTCATCACCGCTCGGGCGACCGCCAGCATCTGCTGCTCCCCGCCCGACAGCCGCCCGGCGGGGAAGTTCAGTCGTTCGCGCAGCCGGGGAAACAGCTCGAGCAGCCGCTCATGGTCGGCCTTGGCCTCGGCGCGGCCCTTGTGGATGAAACCGCCGATCCTCAGGTTCTCGTCGACCGTCAGCGTACCGAAGATGTGCCGCCCCTCCGGCACCAGCGAAAGGCCCTGCCGGGCGACGAGTTCGGGCCGGAGACCCACCACCTCGGCGTCGCCGAAACGGATCGAGCCGCGCCAGGGCGCGACGCCGCCGGCGACCGCTGCCAGCAGGGTCGATTTGCCGGCGCCATTGGGGCCGATGACGCAGACCACCTCGCCCTGCGCTACGGTGAGCGACACCTCGCGCAAGGCGACGAGATCGCCATAGCGCACATGCACGTCGTCAACGGTGAGGAGCGCGCCCATCAGGCCTCCATGCCGAGATAGGCGGCCATCACCGCCTCATGTTTCTGGATTTCCGCCGGCGAACCCTCCGCAAGCGTCTTGCCGCCGTCGAGCACATGCACCCGGTGGCTGATGCCCATCACCACCCGCATATTGTGCTCGATCAGCAGCACGCCGGAGGTGAAGGTCCTGGGTATCGCGGCAACGAGGGTCATCAGTTCCTCGCACTCGGCGTCAGACATGCCGGCCGCCGGTTCGTCGAGCAGGATGAAGGCCGGCGACAGCACCAGCGCCCGGGCGATGCCCAGCCGGCGCTGATCGGTGTAGGCAAGGGTGCCGGCCTTGGCCCGCGCCTTGTCGGCAAGGCCGATCCAGCCCAGCATCGCCATCGCGTGCTCGCGCGCCGCCTTCAGGCCGAGGCCGAGACCGACGCCGGTAACCTCGACGTTCTCAGCCACGGTCATGTCCTTGAACAGCCGTCCCGCCTGAAAGGTGCGGGCGATGCCATGGGCGCGGAAGCGCGCCGCGGACCAGCCGGCGGTGTCCTCGTCACCGAGCATCACCCGCCCCTCGGTCGGCCTCTGGAAACCGGTCAGGCAGTTGACCAGCGTGGTCTTGCCGGCACCGTTCGGTCCGATCAGCCCGAGGATCTCGTGGCGCGCCAGCCGGATGGTGACATCCGAAATCGCCAGCAGGCCACTGAAGCGCACCGACAATCCCTCGGCGGCGAGCATCGCCGCATTGGTCAGCGCGCGATCGACGCCGAGCGAAGGCGGCTCGATGAAGGCGGGAATTTCGCTCATCCGGGCATCCTGCGGTTGCGGGCCGGCCGGCGGGGCGCCCGCCGGCCGGAAGCGGCGCGGCGGCTACTTCTTCAGGCGGTAGAGCACCGCGTCGGGAATGGCCTGGCTGATCGTCCACTCGCCGACCGAGGTCTCCTTGTCGCCGTCATAGGAGACGACGAACATCGGGTTCCGGGTCTGGATGTGCAGCTTGGGCGAGAAGGAGCGCGGACCGATCACGGTGGGGAAGTCGCCCATCTCGTTCAGCGCCCCCACCACGGCCTTGCTGTCGGTGGTGCCGGTCTTGACGGCGGCGGCCGCCCACATCTGCAGGAAGGCATAGATCGGGTAGGCATATTGCGTGGTCGGCGGCTTGCCGTATTTCTTCTCGAAGGCGGCGGTCAGCGCGTTCACGTCCGGGCGCGGATCGTCCTTCACCAGCGCCTGCACGGGCAGGTAGAAGTCCTTCAGTCCCGGCACCGAATTCACCCAGTAGGTGCCGTCCATCGCGGTCGCCGACAGCACCGGAATGGCGATGCCCGCCGCCCGCAGCTGGCGCAGCGCGCTCGCCGCCGCCGGGTTGGCCGAGCACAGCATCACATGGTCGACACCCTTGGTGCGGATCGCTTCCGACAGGCGGGTGACCTGCGAGGAGATGGTCGCGTCCTGGCTCTTGAAGGAATCCTGCCCGACCAGTTCGCCCTTCTTCAGCGGCAGCATCCATTCATAGCCGGCGCAGGCGGACTTGTTGTATTCGAGCGTCTCGTCGACCAGCATGTAGCCCTTGCGCAGGCCCTTCTTCTCATAGCCCCACTCAGCCATTACCGCGCCCTCGAGCTGGGCGGCATTGTTGGCGGTGAAGGAGAGCGGGCCGACGCCGAGCACGCCGGCCTTGGGGTCGGAAGCGCCGATGAACACCGAGATGATGCCCGCCTTCTGCGCCTGCAGCGCGGCGGGCGCGCCATAGTCGTAATCCGCAGAGACCAGCAGCATGTCGGCGCCGGCGTCGACCAGCTGCTTGCCGGCCTTGGCGCCCTCGACGCGGTCGGTCTTGGTGTCGGCGGTGATGACTTTGATCTTCTTGCCGAGCACGCCGCCCTTGGCGTTCTGCTCCTCCACCCAGAGCTGGGCCATCTTGGTGGCCTCGCCGTCATAGGCCTCCATCCAGCCGGAGAAGGCGACGGCCATGCCGAGGGTGATCTCGTCGGCGGCGCGGGCCGGCTGCAGGGGCAGCAGGGTGACCACGCTGCCGAGCAGCGCATAAAGCAACTTTCTCATCCGGTCTGCTCCATCAGCAACAGGGGGCACGCCCATGGCGCGCCGTTCACATCAAGGGGAACGTCATTTCACCGGAGGCCACCCATAGGCAGGCAGCGCTCCCCGCAGACGGAAGGGCGGAGCCGTCAGCCGGCGGGGGCAGATGCCCGCCGGGCCGCGCGGTCGGCCTGCCAGGTCACGCACCATTGCGAGCAATAGGTCTTGCCGTTCTGGATCACCCAGGAGGCGCGGGCGTCCGGGGTGTCGTAGAGCAGCACGCCGCAGTTCGGGCACTTCTCATAGGCTTCGATGTAGAGGCGGTTGGCCGAGAAACGCATGGTCTTCTCCTGGGTCCGGGTCCGGCTCTTCAGTTCGCCGGCGCGCGACGGGCGGCGGTCGCTTCGTGGTCGATGTCGAGCGTCTCGTCCTCGATGCTGCCGGTGAGCACGACGCCGTACAGGTCGCGGGCGCGGGCCTCGGTCTCGTAGCCTTCGAGGACGTCTTTCAGCACCCGGCGCGGATCGCGCTGCCGGGGGTCGCCATAGCCGCCGCCGGAGGTGTGGTTGCCGCGCACATAGGCGCCCTTCTCCAGGCGAAGGTTGACGATGTTGGGCAGCTCGGTCTCCCGGCCATCGGCCTCCACCCGGAAATGCCGGGCGCAGGTGCCGTCCTGCCCGCCACGCACGCCTTTCGGCGGGTAGTGGGTGCCGTCGCACGGCCAGAGCACATCCATGGCGAACCTGGTGGGGCCGTAGGCGAGTTCCATCGCCGGCGCGCCGCGAAAGCGGCCGGCCCCGCCGGTGCCCGGAAGGATGCGCAGGAAATGGAAGCGCATCGGATGCTTGAGCTCGTCGATCTCGACGCTGTCGCGGTACATCAGCCCGCCGACCACCGGCAGCGCGTAGGTCGGCCAGCCATCCGCCGCCGGCGCGCCCGGTCCGCCGGCGCCGGTGATGATCAGCTGGTTGACGAAGGCGCCGTCGTCGCTGCGGTCGTCCTTGCCGGAGATCACCGCAAAGCCCGCGCCCATGCCGACGCCCCCCTCCGCCAGCCCCCAGCCCTCGCCGATCTGCGCGAAGGACGACTGCACGATGTTGATCAGCCGATCGGCGATATTGGTGGTGGCGACCGAGCAGCTATGCGGGAATTTCGGCCGGCCGGCCACGGCGCCGTCCCGCAGATGCACGTTGATGCGGCGGAAGGAGCCGGAATTGCGCGGCACGGTGGAATCGATCGAGTTGAACACCCCCGCCACCGTCGAGGAGGTGGCACAGGCCTCGCTCTCGTTGAATCCGCAATCGACATTGTCGACATTGTCGGTGAGATCGAGATCGATCACGCCCTCATCGGGCTGGATCCTCACCGTCACCTTCAGCGGGATGCCGTCCGGCAGCAGGGTGCCGAACGGGTCATGCGCGCCGCTATTGGTCAGCGTCGCCGCCGGCAGCTTGCGGATCGCCTGCACCATGCGCTGCTCGGAATAGTCCAGCCAGTCGCGGATGAAGGTCTTGATGCGCTCCTTGCCGTATTTGGCGCAGAGCTCCTTCAGCCGCCGCTCGCCGACGCGGGCACAGCCGATGCCGGCCAGGAAGTCGCCATACCATTGCGAGGGCACGCGGATGCGCGAGCGGCACATGCGCACGACGTTCTCGTCCGTCGCGTAGTCGCGCTGCACCCGCACCGCCGGGAAGATGAGGGCGCCTTCCTCATATTGATCGCGGGCGGTCGCGGAGTAGGTGGTGGGCAGCGCATTGCCGATATCGGCCTGGTGCGCTTTGGCGACGGTGGTGAACAGATGCTCGCCCTCGAAGAATACCGGCACCAGAAAGGTGTGGTCGGCGGCATGGGTGTTGCCGGAATAAGGGTCGTTGTGCAGGTAGCAATCGCCCTCGCGAATATCGGCGCCATGGAAGTCGGCCATGGCGCGGGTCTGCATGTGGCTGCCGAAGATGTGGATCGGCAGGCCTTCGGCGGAGGCGAGCAGTTGATTGTCGCCGGTGCAGATCGAGCAGCTGAAGTCGCGGGCGCTGTTGATCACCGCCGAGCGGGCGGCGCGCAGCAGCGTATGCGTCATCTCGCGCACGATGCCGTCGACGCGGTTGGCGATGATCGCGGTCAGATAAGGGTCGAACTCGGCATGCGTACCGGCGGTCATGGGCGGTTCCCCTCTCAAGCGATGCGCAGCAGGTAGTTGCCGGTGGCGCTGACCTCGGCCGACATGCCGGGGTAGACGACCAGCGTCGTGGTCGGCTCCTCGACGATGGCCGGGCCGCTGATGAGGAGACCGGGCGCAACGTCGGCGGCCTTGTAGATGGCGGTGGGGAGCGGCGTGCGGTCGCCGAAGAAGCAGTCGCGCATCCCGGTCGGCGGCCCGGCGGCAAGGCGCCCGACGGCGGCCTCGGGCTCCGGCGGCTTGGCGAGGTTCACCACCAGCCGGGCCTTCCAGTTCACCACCTCGACCGGGCTGCCGGGATCGCGCACGGCGAAGACGCGCTCATGCACCTGGTGGAAGGCCTCGACCAGCGCGGCGCGATCGCCGTCGCTCTCGAAGCGCCGCACCGGCAACGACGTGTCGAGCTCCCACACCTGGCCGAGATAGCGGGCCTCGGCCACCAGATCGATGCGGTAGTCTCCCTTCGCGCCCGGCAGGGTGGCGCGAAATGTCTCCAGCCTGGCCTCCAGACCCGCCAGCACCTCGTTGACGCTGGCGGCATCGAAGCGATTGGTCAGCGTGACAAGGCTCGCCGTCTCCTCCGCGACGATGTCGGCGAACTGCATGCCGGAGGCCGAGAGCGCCGAAGCGACCTTGGGAAGGATCACCCGCTCGCAGCCGAGTTCCTTGGCGATGGTCATGATGTTGATACCGGCCGCGCCGCCGCCGGCGACGATGGTGCTCTCGCGCGGATTGACGCCCTCATTGACCGTGATGTCGGCGATGGCCCGCATCATCAGGTCGCTGGCGAGGCTGAGGATGCGGAACGCCGTCTCCTCGACGGAAAGGCCGATGCGCTCGGCCACCGTCAACACCGCGCGCCGCGCGGCGTCGACATCGAGCCTCATCCGGCCGCCGAGGAAATAATCGGGATCGAAATAGCCGAGCACCACGGCGGCATCGGAGACGGTCGGCAGCGTGCCGCCGCGCCCATAGCAGGCCGGGCCCGGCTCGGCGCCGGCCGATTGCGGCCCCACGCGCATCAGCCCGCCCTCGTCGATCCAGGCGATCGACCCGCCGCCGGCCCCGATGGAGCGCATGTCGACGGCGGAGATGCCGAGCAGGTCGCCGGTATAGGCCGGCCCCAGCCAGGTGTCGCGGGTGAAGGTCAGCCGCCCGTCGCGGACCAGCCCGACGTCGAAGGTGGTGCCGCCGGTGTCGCAGATGATGACGTCGTCGCCGAGAGTTTCGAGCGTGGAGAAGGTCAGCCCGGCGATCGGCGCCATGGCCGGCCCGGAGCCGACCGTGTAGATCGGCTTCTCGACCAGCGCGTCGATATGGTTGCAGCCGCCTTCGGTGGTGCTGACCAGCACCTGCCCGGCAAAACCTGCCGCCGTGAGATCCTTCTCCAGCCCGCGCAGGTGATCCTGCATCAGCGGCTTCAGCGAGGCGTCGATGGCGGTGGCCGACGCGCGGCGATATTCGCGCACCACCGGCACCAGCCGATGCGACAGCGTGTAGGGCACGCCCGGCAGCAATTCGTCCAGCAATTCGGCGAAGCGCATTTCGTGCGCCGGATTGGCGATGGACCACAAGAGGCACACCGCCACCGCCTCGAAGCCCCGCGCCTTGAGCTTGGCGATCACCTCGCGCGCCTGCGCTTCGTCAAGCGGGATCGTGGCGACACCGTCGGCGCCGACGCGTTCGGTCAACTCGAAAGTGTGGCGACGGGCGATATAGGGATCGGGGTAATCCTGGCTGAAGTCGTGCGGGTTGAACTTACCGCCCTCCTTCAGCAACAGCGTGTCGGGAAAGCCGGCGGTGGTGACGAAGGCGGTCTTCGCCACCGTCTTGGTGACGATGGCGTTGGTGGCGCGGGTGGTGCCGTAGATCAGCAGCTCGGCCTCGGCCAGCAAGGTCTCCAGCGATATGCCGAGCTGCAGCGCCGCCGACTCGATGGCGTCGCGCATGCCGAGGAAGATGCGGCTGCGCGTGGTCAGCGCCTTGCCGATGATAAAGCTGCCGGTACCGTCGCTGACGATGACATCGGTGAAGGTGCCGCCCGTATCGACGGAAATGCGATAGGCCATGAGACGTTCCTCGACACGGCGCGGGCGACGTGGGCCGGGCATCCAACTCGCCTCGAAACCCGGAGCGAGGAAAGTTTAGCCGGCACGTTCCGACGCGTTTGTCGCTGAACGAACAAAGAGCTGGACGAAACCGCCCTATACAGGGCAGGCGCCGAATCTGCATATTTTTTGTACAGTCAATGTCGGTAATGGCCGGCTTTGCCCATTGCCCGGCTTGGTCTTGCGCGAAGTTTGGCCTGTCCCGCCACCCGTGCCGGCCTTAGAGTCCGCATCCGGCCTGCCCCACGCTGCTTCACTGGGATGACCGCACGTGAACGAAGCCCCGATTGTCGTGAGCCGGTTCGACGTCGCCCCCCTGCATCCCGCCCGTCGAGGGCAGGCATGGGCCGAGGCTCAGCACGAATATTTCTACGCCGTCGATCTCAGCGCCGGCCCGGACTTCGCGAGAGGCTGGGTGCAAAGCATCGACATCGCCGGCATCCGGCTCGCCAGATACCATTCCGATCCGGTGTTCGTACGACGCACGGCACCGCTGATCGCCCAGAAGCCGGAAGACTTCTACTTTCTGCCGGTGCTGCTGGACGAGGGCCTGTCCTTCCGCCAGCGCGGCCGGCACGCCGATCTGGCGCCGGGGCGGTTTGCTTTCGTGAGCTCGCTGGAAGCCTATGATTATGATCAGCCGAAGACAGCGACCTTCCACAGCCTCCGCTTTCCCGGCCCCGCCATGCGCGAGCGCACGCCCAGCATCAATGATTGGACGGCGCATGATTTCGGCGACCACGTCATGGTGCGCCTCTTCCTGGATTTCGCCAATTCGTTCTGCAGCCACGGCATTTCCATCGACCCGGCGATCGGCCACCGCATCACCGGGCACATGCTCGATCTGCTGGCCCTCGTCATTGCCGGCGCCGACAGCAACTGTGACGAGACGGCGGTGCGCCTCGCCCATCGCCAGCGCGCGCTGCAGGTGATCGACGGCCGCTTCCGCGACCCCGATTTCGGCGCTGGCGACGTCGTGCGCGCGCTGAAGCTGTCCGAGCGCTACCTTCAGAAGATCTTCGCCGATCACGGCGAAACGCTTTCGGCCGCGATCCGCAGCCGCCGCCTCCTGGAAGCACGCCGGCTACTCGATACGCGCGATGTGACGCGCGCCTCGATCTCCTCCATCGCCTATGCGGTCGGCTTCGCCGAACCTGCCTATTTCAGCCGCGTGTTCCGCGCCGCGACAGGCATCTCGCCACAGGAATACACCCGGCGCGGCTAAGCCGCCCTACCCTGTCCGCGCGACCACCTGGCGCGGCAGCAGGACGAGCACGACACCGGCCAGGATAAGCAGCGTGCCCGCCAGCTTCAGCACCGGCACCGTCTCGCCGAAGACCAGCGCGCCGAGGCCGATGGTGAACACCGGGTTGAGCATGGAATAGGGCACGACGGCATTCACCGAATTGCGCGCCAGCAGACGATACCAGACACCATAGGCCAGCACCGACGACACCAGCGCACTATAGACCACCGCTCCCCAGCCGTGCCAGCCGACGCTTGCAAGGCCGGTCCAGGAATGGCGCTCGAACAGCAAGGTGGCGATCGCCAGCTGCGGAATGGTGAACAGCGCCGACCAGCCGGTCAGCGCCATCGCATCCAGCGGCGGCATCATCTTCACGACCAGATTGGTGACCGCCCAGCCGGCGGCGCTGGCAATCAGCAGGCCGAGCGCCAGCGGGCCGGGAAAAGTCGGCCCGAGGGCCAGTACCACGACGCCGCCAACCGTCATGGCAAGCCCCGCTGCCCGCACCACGCCGAGCGGCTCGCGGAACACCAGACAGGCAAGCAGGCTGGCCATGGGCGCGCCGAGCTGCACCAGCACCGCGCTGGTCCCGGCCTCGGTGAGGCCCAGCGCGATGAAAAGAAACCCGAAATGCATGGCCCCGAAAGTGACGGACACCAGCATGACCCACGGCAGATGCCGGCGGGTGATGCGCCGGAACGGCACCAGCAGCGCCGCCACCAGCGTGAACCGCAGCAGGCTCATCAGCAGCGGCGGGATTTCCGCCACGCCGAGCTTTACCAGCACGAGATTGGCGGACCAGCAGGCGACCACCGCCACCGCCAGGAGCTTGTCGATCGGGGACATAGCGGAAACTCGGCCGCACCGGGATGGCCGAGGCCGCCCCGCTTCGGCAGGCGCGCCCAGCGCGCCGGGTCAGCGCGGCAAGGCGGCGAGAGTGGCGTCGAGAGCAAGACGCAGGCGGCGGGTGAGCTCGCCGATCTCCGCCTCGGTGATGATCAGCGGCGGCGACAGCACGACGCAGCCCTGCAGCGGCCGCACGACCACGCCGGCCGCCAGCCCGGCCATATAGAGCTGCTGGCTGAGCCCGCCCGGTGCCAAAGAGGGCGAGGCCGCCGCCGGCCCGCCTTCCCCAGGCGGGGCGATCTGCACGGCACCGGCCATGCCGAAGCAGCGGGTCGCGGTCACCAGCGGGTGATCTTCAAGACTTGCCAGTGCCTTCTGCCAGACCGGCATGACCGCTTGCACATGGCCGAGGATGTTGCGCCGCTCATAGATGTCGAGGACCTTGAGGGCGACGGCGGCGGAGACCGGATGGCCGCCATAGGTACCGCCATGGTTGAAGATGCCGGCCGCGTTGGCCCCCTCTTCCAGCTGGCTGTAGAAATCGTCCGACATCACCACCGCCGAGATCGGCTGATAGGCGCCGGACAGGCCCTTGGCGCAGCTGATGCAGTCCGGCTCGATGCCGAGCGTCTCGCTGCCCCACATCTTGCCGGTGCGGCCGAAGCCGGTGACGACCTCGTCGGCATAGAGGCGGATGCCATAGCCGTCGAGCAGCGCCTTGATCTTGGTGAAATAACCCTGCGGCGGCGGGAACATGCCCGACGACACCGAGACCGGCTCGGCGATGAAGGCCGCGACGGTCTCCGGGCCGGCCGCCTCGATGGTCTGCCGCAGTTCCTCGACAAGGCGGTCGGCATAGGCGGTCTCGGTCTCGCCCGGCAGCGCCCCGATCGGCCAGGTAGGATGCGAGACGAACAGGCTGTCGCCGGTGGGGATGCCGAACGCCTCCTGCAGCGCCGCACTGCCGCCCAGTGCGGTGGTGGCGATGGTGCCGCCGTGATAGCTGGCACGGCGCGAGATGATCTTGCGGCGCGTCGGCTCGCCGGCAACCCGGTTCGCATACCAGGTGAACTTCACCAGCTGGTCATTGGCCTCCGAGCCGGTGGTGGCGAACATCACATGGCCGCCGCGTACCGGCGCCACCGCCGCCAGCCGCTCGGCCAGCTCCATCACCACCGGCACGGTGCGGTGGATGCCCGAGGGATACATCGGCAGGGCGCGCAGCTGCTCCACCGCCGCCTCGATGAGCTCCTCGTCGCTGAAGCCGAGATTGACGCAATAGAAGGTCGAGACCGCCTCGATATAGTCCTTGCCCTGCTCGTCGAAGGTGTAGATGCCCTTCCCTCGTACGAACATCAGCGGGCGTTCCTCGCGCAGCTTCTGCAGGTTGGAGAACGGCAGCAGGGCCAGATTGCCGGGGTGGTTGGTGCCCCGCGCCAGGACATTCATCGTCGCGCCTCTCGTTTTGTGTGATCACAGTCACGACAAGGCTATCGGCGCGGCGAGACGGCGGTCAAGAGAGAATGTCGTCATCAGTATTCGTCAGCGTAAAAACGGATGGAGCCGCGCCTTTCGACACACGGACCGCACCCAGCTCACCATCTGTGATCACGAACGAGGCCAGCTAGGAAGAGCGCCCATCCAGCGTCCAGCCGAGTCGCCGGTAGAGATAGCGCTGATAGGTGAGGATGTCGGAGCGGCGCAGGTCGCGCATGCGCTCGCCATCGCGCGAGCGGGCCACCCAGGCCATTTCCATCATGATGTGAGTGGAGAATTCGAGGAAGGAATAGTCCTCGTCAGCATCGCGGCACAGGGCAAGCGCCACCACCGGCGCCATGCGCACGCGCAGGCGATGGATCAGCGCCCTCATCAGCGGCGAGCCGCAGCGGTCTCCGACGAAGAACGACCAATCGTTGAAACCCTGGATATGCGCGCGCATGTGATCGGTGAAGGCCATGCCGAGCCGCTCCGGCCGCACCGCCTCCGAGAGAGCCTGCAACTTGGCGAACTCCTGCTCGCTTGCGCGCCGCACGAACAAAGCCGCCGCATCGCCCTCGATGAGCACCCGCATGCGGAAAATGTCGTCGCAGTTCTGACGGCTGAGCTCGGGCACCTGTATGACACGCGTCGGCGTGATCTCCAGCGCCTCCTCGGCCACCAGCGAGGAGACGGCATCGCGCGCCGGCTGCATGCTGGTGCCGAAGCTGGCAGCCAGCGAACGCAGCGACACCTTCGCACCGGGCAGGAGCTCGCCCATTAGCAGGCGCTGGCGCAAGGCGTCAGCGATCTGACCGGACAGCGTGTGGGCCGCCTTGCCTGCATCCGGATCCCTCATGACACCCCACCCCGAGACAACGCCGCGCCGCACCCGACCAATGCTGGCTATATCATGGATTTTGTTGAGGGAATGATCGACACCCCATTGCGCAGGCGATGTGATCACACGCGGACATCGATCAACCTGAACACTGGCGCGGCACAGCAGATGCTTGCTCAGCTTTGCATCCGCTATCGCATATTTTATGTTCACGAACAGTAATTGACACCGTTTTGAGCACCCGTATAGTTCGTCTCGACACCCTGTGATCACATAGGGGCTGCACCAGAGCACCCGTACTTTTCCTCTGCCGCCTTCTGGCGACGGTGCCCGCGATGTTGCGTGGCGCCGGGTCGGGCGACGTCAACACTCGTGCAAAGCGGACCGCGACATGAACCTCCCGATCCAGTCCCCCACGGCCTCGGACACGTCCGCCTTCGCCGCCGGCGCCGCCTATGTCGACGGCGCCTACATGCCGCTGAGCGAAGCCCGTATCCCGGTCACCGACTGGGGCTATCGCCGTTCGGACGTGGTCTATGACGTGGTCAGCGTCTGGGACGGCTCGTTCTTCCGCATCAACGATCATCTCAAGCGCTTCCGCGCCTCGATGGAGTTCTCGCGGCTGGTGCCGGCGGAGAGCGACGACGACATCCGCGCCATCCTGCACAGGCTGGTGGCGCTCGCCGGCCTGCGCGAGGCCTATGTCGCCATGGACTGCCTGCGCGGGCGCCCGGCGCCGGGCACCCAGTATCACCCGAAGAATGCCCGCCCCTATCTCATCGCCTATGCCATCCCGTTCATCTGGCTGATGAAACCGGAAATCATCGAGCGCGGCGCCCATATGGTCATCGCCTCGACGCCGCGCATTCCGGAATCCTCGGTCAATGCGCGGGCGAAGAATTTCCACTGGGCCGACATGACCGCCGCGCTGTTCGAGGCGGACGAACAGGGGGCCGACAACCCGATCCTGCTCGACGCCGCCGGCAACGTCACCGAAGGGCCGGGCTACAACGTCTTCTGCATCACCAACGGGGTGGTCGCCACGCCGGACCGCAACGTGCTCGGCGGCATCACCCGGCTATCGGTGATCGAGCTGTGCGCCGAGCTCGGCCTTCCCTGCGAAGTGCGCGATGTCAGCGTCGACGAACTGCGCGACGCCGACGAGATCCTGGTTTCCTCCACCGCCGGCGGGCCGATCGGCGTCAGCCGCCTCGACGGGCGCATCCTGAACAATGACCGCCCGGGCCCGCTGACCCAGAAGCTGCGCGAGACCTATTGGGAAAAGCGCAAGCAGGGCTGGCACGGCGAGCCGGTCGACTACACGGCCGTCTGACACCGAGGCCCTTTCCGGAACGAGCCGACAACAAGCCTTCCACACAGATTTTCCAAGAAACAAGACCTTTCCAACCTTCCAGAGGATTGCCGCCGTGACGAAAGCCCGCCGTATTCTTCTCGAGACCATGGCATTGCTTGCCGGAGGCGTGCTCATCGCCACCTCCGCGATGGCCCAGAGCATCCCCGCCCCCGGCCCGACGGTCGAGGCCATCAAGAAGCGCGGCGAGCTGAATTGCGGCGTCGATGCCGGCATTCCCGGCTTCGCTTTCCAGGATGCCAGCGGCGCGTGGAAGGGTTTCGACGTCGATTACTGCAAGGCGCTGGCGGCAGCGGTGCTGGGCGATCCCGCGAAGGTGAAATATGTCGGCACCACCGCCAAGGTGCGCTTCACCGTGCTGCAATCCGGCGAGATCGACGTGCTCGTGCGCGATTCCACTCTCACCTTCGCCCGCGACATCGATCTCGGCCTCACCGAGGTGGCGGTGAATTTCTATGCCGGCCAGGGCTTCATGGTGCGCAAGAGCCTCGGCGTGAACACGGCCGCCGAGCTCAGCGGCGCCACCATGTGCATGCTCACCGGCGCGACGCTGGAGCTGAACATCGCCGACTTCGCCCGCTCCAAGGGCACCGTGATCAACTCGCTGCTGTTCGAGAAGTCGGAAGAGGCCTTCGCCGCGGCGGAAAGCGGACGCTGCGACGGCTATTCCGACGACACCGGCTCGCTCGCGGCCGCCCGCTCGACGATGAAGGTGCCGGACGACTGGGTGATCCTGCCGGAAGTGATCTCCAAGGAGCCGCTCGGCATCCACACCCGCGATGGCGACTATCGCTGGTCGGACATCGTCTTCTGGGTCGATGCGGGGCTGAAGACGGCCGAGGAATTCGGCATCACCAAGGAAAATGTCGACGAGAAGAAGAGCTCGAACGACCCCTTCGTGCGTCGCCTGCTCGGGTTGGAAGGCGATTTCGGCAAGAAGCTCGGGCTCGACAACGAGGCTTTCGCGCGCGCCATCAAGGCGGTAGGCAATTATGGCCAGATCTACGACGCCTCGTTCGGCCCCAAGGCGCTCGGCCTGCCGCGCGGCATCAACAATCTGTGGAACCAGGGCGGCCTGCACTACCCGCTCCCGTTCCGTTGAGATCCGCGAATGGCCGGAAAGTCGCGTAAAGGCGGTTCTTCGCTCTGGCCGATGAAAGCCCCCCACGCCCTGCTGCTGCAGGGCGTGGCTGTCCTCATCGGGGGCCTCGTCATCGGCTGGTTCGCGCAGAACGCCGCCAGCAACCTCGCCCGCCGCAGCATGGAGCTCGACTTCGGCTTCCTCGGAAGCGCTGCCGGCTTCAGCATGCCGTTCCAGATCCTGTCCTTCGCGCCGACCGACACCTACTTCCTGGCGCTGGTGACCGCTTTCGCCAATACGCTCCTTGTGTCGGCACTGGGCGTGGTCACCGCCACCGTGCTCGGCCTCGGTCTCGGGGTGCTGCGCCTGTCGCCCAACTGGCTCCTCTCCACCGTCTCGGGCGCCATCGTCGAGTTGGTCCGCAACACGCCGCAGCTGCTGCAGATCGTGTTCTGGTATGTCGGCGTGCTGCAATTGCTGCCGCTGGCCCGGCAGAGCCTGTCCTTCGGCGACATCGCCTTTCTCAACATACGCGGCCTGTTCCTGCCGGCGCCCGTTGGCGGTCCCTGGAGCAGCGCCCTCATCATCGCCTTCTTCGCCAGCCTCGCGCTGGTGCCGCTCGCCCGTCGCCACCTTGCGCCGGAATCGCATCGGAGCGGGCTGTTCTGGCTGATCCCGCCGCTGCTGCTCCTTGCGCTCGTCCTGAGCGTTGATGGCTGGAGCCTGCCGGCGCTGAAGGGTTTCAACTTCGTCGGCGGCATGGTGCTGCCGCCGGAGCTGGTGGCGCTGTGGGCCGGCTTGTCGCTCTACACCGCCGCCTTCATCGCCGAGATCGTGCGGGCATCGGTGGAGGCCATCGGCAAGGGCCAGGTCGAGGCGGCGCGCAGCCTCGGACTGAAGCCATGGCTGACCCTGCGCCTGGTGGTACTCCCGCAGGCATTGCGGCTGATGATCCCGCAAATGACCAACCAGTATCTCAACCTGATCAAGAGTTCCTCGCTCGGCGCCGCCATCGCCTATCCGGAAATCGTGCAGATCTTCGCCGGCACGGTGCTGAACCAGTCTGGCCGCGCCATCGAGGTGATGGTGATCGTGATGGGCGTGTTCCTGATGATCAACCTTGCCGCCTCTGCCGCCCTTGCGCAGCTGAACCAACGCGTCGCCCTGAAAGAACGCTGAGCCATGACCGAGAACACTGCCGGAGCCGGCGCTGCGATCATCGACGGAGCGGCCATCGTTGGAACGGGCAAGGATGCCGCAACCAAGCGATCGGTGGGTAAGGCGTTCAGGAGCGGCGCGACGGCCACGGAGAGAACGCGCCGCTGGCTGCGCGCCAACCTGTTCAGCTCGCCGCTGATGGGCACGCTGACGGTTCTCACCCTGCTCCTGCTGGGGCTGACGCTACCGCCGCTGTTTCGCTGGGCGTTTCTCGACGCCGTGTTCGAAGGCCCCAACCGAAGCGTCTGCGGTGCCGGCGCCTGCTGGGCCTTCGTCGCCGACCGGCTGGAGCAGTTCGTCTATGGCCGCTACACCCTGTCCGAGCGCTGGCGGGTGGATCTGGCGCTGCTTGTCCTCGCCGGCTTTGCGGCAGCGGCGCTGTGGCCGCGCAATTCCCATCGCACGCTTGCGGTGATGCTGCTGGTCACGCTGTGCCCGGCGGTCGCCGCCGTGCTGCTGGTCGGCGGCGTGTTCGGGCTGCCCTTCGTGCCGACCGACCAGTGGGGCGGGCTCTCGCTGAACATCATCCTCACCTTCGCCACCGTCGTGCTGGCGCTGCCGCTCGGCGTGGTGCTCGCTTTAGGGCGGCGCTCGCAATTGCCGGTGATCCGCTGGAGCTGCACCGCCTTCATCGAGATGCTGCGCGGCGTGCCGCTGCTCACCGTGTTGTTCATGGCCATGGTGATGCTGCCGATGTTCCTGCCGGAAGGCGTCACCTTCGACCGGCTGGTACGGGCGATCATCGGCCTGTCGCTGTTCGTCGCCGCCTATTTCGCCGAGATCATCCGCGCCGGGCTGCAAGGCATACCCAAGGGGCAGTACGAGGCGGCGGCGGCGATCGGGCTGGGCTTCTGGGGCGCGCACCGGCTGATCGTGCTGCCGCAGGCGTTCCGGCTGGTGGTGCCGGGCATCGTCAACACGGTGATCGACCTGTTCAAGGACACCACGCTGGTATCGATCATCGGCCTGTTCGATCTGCTCGGCATCGTCGGCCAGTCAATCAAGGATCCGAACTGGCTCGGTCTCGGCCGCGAGGGCTATGTCTTCGCCGCGTTGATCTTCTTCGTCTGCTGCTATGCGATGTCGCTGCTCAGCCTCAGGATCGAGCGGCGGATCCGCAGCGCCAGCCACTGAACGCGCCGCTTCGGCATTCAGGCGACCACCCCGCGATGCCCACAAGGCCGCGCTCACGTGGCGCACCTTCGGCATGTGGGCGGCCGGCGCACAGGGGATGGATGACCGCGGCGACATCCCCTATCAATGGCGCAAGACGATCCCCTTTGCCTTGCCATCGAGAAGAGAAAGAAGCCGCTCCATGAAGTCGCGCGCCGCTGTCGCCTGGGAAGCCAAGAAGCCCCTGACCATCGAGACCATCGAGATCGGCGGGCCGAAGCCCGGCGAAGTGCTGGTCGAAATCATGGCCACCGGCGTCTGCCACACCGACGCCTACACGCTGGACGGCCTCGATTCCGAGGGCAAGTTCCCGGCGATCCTCGGCCATGAGGGCGCCGGCATCGTGCGCGAGATCGGCGCCGGCGTGACCTCGCTGAAGGTCGGCGACCATGTCATCCCGCTCTACACGCCGGAATGCCGGCAGTGCAAAACCTGCCTGTCGCAGCGCTCGAACCTGTGCACCTCGATCCGCGCCACCCAGGGCCAGGGCCTGATGCCCGACCGCACCACGCGCTTCTCCTGCGAGCGCACGGGCGGACAGGGCGGCGAGATCTTCCACTACATGGGCTGCTCGACCTTCTCGAACTTCACCGTGCTGCCGGAGATCGCGCTGGCCAAGGTCCGCGAGGACGCGCCCTTCGACAAGATCTGCTACATTGGTTGCGGCGTCACCACCGGCATCGGCGCGGTGGTCTATACCGGCAAGGTCTGGCCGGGCGCCAATGTCGTGGTGTTCGGGCTCGGCGGCATCGGGCTGAACGTCATCCAGGGCGCCCGCATGGTCGGCGCCGACAAGATCATCGGCGTCGACATCAACCCGGCCAAGGTCGCCATGGCCAGGAAGTTCGGCATGACCGACTTCATCAACCCCACCGAGGTCGGCAACGACAAGGTGGTGCAGGCGATCCAGGACCTCACCGACGGCGGCGCCGACTTCACCTTCGATTGCACGGGCAACGTCAACGTCATGCGCCAGGCGCTGGAGGCCTGCCATCGCGGCTGGGGCACCTCGATCGTCATCGGCGTGGCGCCGGCGGGGGCGGAAATCTCCACCCGTCCGTTCCAACTGGTCACCGGACGCAACTGGCGCGGCAGCGCCTTCGGCGGCGCCCGCGGGCGCACCGACGTGCCGAAGATCGTCGACTGGTACATGGAGGGCAAGATCAACATCGACGACCTGATCACCCACACCATGCCGCTCGACGAGATCAACACCGCGTTCGACCTGATGCACGAGGGCAAGTCGATCCGCTCCGTGGTGATCTACTGATGGCGGCGGCGATGGAGACCGTCTCCAAGGCGAAGTCGCATGGCGGCGTGCAGGGCGTGTACCGTCATGACTCAAAGGTCACCGGCACGCCGATGACCTTCGCGGTGTTCGTGCCGCCGCAGGCCGCCAACGGCCCGGTGCCCGTGCTGTGGTATCTGTCCGGCCTTACCTGTACCCATGCCAACGTCATGGAAAAGGGCGAGTACCGCGCCGCCGCCGCCCGTGACGGCGTCATCATCGTCGCGCCCGACACCAGCCCGCGCGGCGAGATGGT
Organism: Ancylobacter sp. 3268; assembly: GCF_031456575.1. Lineage (NCBI taxonomy): Bacteria > Pseudomonadati > Pseudomonadota > Alphaproteobacteria > Hyphomicrobiales > Xanthobacteraceae > Ancylobacter > Ancylobacter sp. 3268. The sequence goes on along the minus strand of NZ_JAVDUX010000008.1, from coordinate 123,684 downwards.
GCCCGACGAGCCGGACAACTGGCAGTTCGGCTCCGGCGCCGGCTTCTATCTCGACGCGACGCAGGAGCCTTATGCCGCGAACTACAGGATGTACTCCTACATCGTCGAGGAACTCACCGCGCTGATCGCCGCCGAGTTCCCCGCCGACATGGCCCGGCAGGGCATTTTCGGCCATTCCATGGGCGGGCACGGCGCGCTGACCATCGCGCTGAAGCATCCGGACCGCTTCAAGAGCTGCTCGGCCTTCGCGCCGATCGTGCAACCCTCGACGGCGGACTGGTCGCGGCCGGCGCTGGAAAAGTATCTCGGCACGGACGAATTGGCCTGGCGCAGCTACGATGCGGTGGCACTGATCGAGGACGGCAAGCGCTTCCCGGAACTGCTGGTGGACCAAGGGGCGGCCGATCCGTTCCTCAAGACCGGCCTGCGCCCGGAACTGCTGGACGATGCCTGCAAGGCGGCCGGTATCCCCCTCACGCTGAACCTGCGCGAGGGCTACGATCACTCCTACTTCTTCATCTCGACCTTCATGGCTGACCATATCGCCTGGCACGCCAAGCGGCTCGGCCTGTAGAGCCGGTCCGGTCCCTGAAAGCGGATGACGAGATCGCCGGCAGCGTTTCTCCGCCGCCGGCGACGATGCGCCTCACGCATCGGGTGCGACGGTATGGCCGGCGAGCAGCTCGAGCGCCTTGACCAGCGCCGAGTGATCGAGCGCCGCGCCGCCCTGCGCCGCCACCGCGCTGAACAGCTGCTGCGCCACCGCGGTGGCCGGCAGCGCCATCTGCAGCTGCCGCGCGCCGTTCAGCGCCAGGTTCAGGTCCTTCTGGTGCAGCTCGATGCGGAAGCCGGGATTGAACGTCCGCTTGACGATCCGCTCGCCATGCACTTCCAGGATGCGCGAATTGGCGAAGCCGCCCATCAGCGCCTGCCGCACCTTGGCCGGATCCGCCCCCGCCTTGGAGGCGAACAACAGCGCTTCCGACACCGCCAGGATGTTCAGCGCCACGATGATCTGGTTGGCCACCTTGGTGGTCTGGCCGTCGCCATTGCCGCCGACCAGGGTGATGTTCTTGCCCATCTTCTCGAACAGCGGCTTCACCGTCTCGAAGGCTTTCTCCGGGCCGCCGACCATGATGGTCAGCGACGCCGCCTTGGCGCCGACCTCGCCGCCCGACACCGGGGCGTCGAGATAGTCGCAGCCGAGTTCGTTGATCTTCCGGGCGTATTCCTTGGTCTCCACCGGGGCGATGGAGGACATGTCGACGACGATCTTGCCCGGGGTCAGGCCGGCGGCGATGCCGCCCTCGCCGAACAGCGCCGCGCCGACATGCGGGGTATCGGGCACCATGGTGATGATGATGTCGGCGTTCTTCGCCACCTCGGTGGCGTTGGCGCAGGCGATGCCGCCCTTGCCGGTCAGCTCCGCCGGAACCGGCTTGATGTCGTACAGATACAGCGTGTGACCGGCGTCGATCAGGTGCCCGGCCATCGGGTGGCCCATGATCCCAAGACCGACAAATCCTACATTCGCCATCGTCAAATCCTCATGTCGTTCGGAAACAAGCGACGCTTACGCCTTGAATTTCCTGGCGATCGCCTCGGTGGAACGCGCGAGCAGGCCGGTATCGATGCCGACTGCCGTGAAGGTGCAGCCGGCCGCCATGTAGCGGCGCGCCAGCGTCTCGTCGCCGGTGAGGATGCCGGACGGCTTGCCGGCGGCGACGATGCGGTGGATCGTCTTCTCGATCAGTTCGACGATGACCGGGTTGCCCTGATCGCCGAGATAGCCAAGATCGGCCGAGAGGTCGCCCGGCCCGATGAACAGGCCGTCAATGCCCGGCACCGCGGCGATGGCCTCCAGATTGTCGAGGCCCTGCTGCGTCTCGATCTGCACGAGGAGGCACAGCTCCTCATGCGCGCGCTGGTGATAGTTCTTCACCCGGCCGAAACGCGTCGCCCGCGAAGCGCCGGCAAAGCCGCGCACCCCGTCCGGCGCGAAGCGGGTGGCCGCCACCACCGCCTGCGCCTGCGCCACCGTCTCGACCATCGGCACCAGAAAGCTGAGGGTGCCGATGTCGAGATAGCGCTTCATGACGATCGGATCGTTGACCGGGATGCGGACGACCGGATGCGTGGTGTCGCCAGCCATCGCCTGAAGCTGCGCCATGATGCCCGGCACGTCGTTGGGCGCGTGCTCGGCGTCGAGCAGCAGCCAGTCGAAGCCGGAACCGGCGAGGATCTCGGTGGCGGTGGTGCTCGCCATCGAGTTCCAGAAGCCGATCTGCTGCTGGCCGGCCAGGATGGCGCGCTTGAAGGGATTGACGGGCAGGTCCACGGGAAGGTCCTTTCGGAGTAAGGGCAACACAGGTGGAAGCGAAGCGGGCGCTCTATTCGGCGAGAGCCTGCTTGCGGGTCTTCAGCACGGCGGGGGACAGCATGGCGAGCAGCATCACCGCGACCACGCCCAGCAGCACGGCGCTGATCGGACGGGTGAGGAACACCGACGGATCGCCGTCGGAAAGCTGCATGGCGCGGCGGAAATTCTCCTCCAGCTGCGGCCCCAGCACGAGGCCGAGCAGCAGCGGCGCCGGCTCGACGCCGACCTTGATGAAGAAGTAGCCGACCACCGCGCAGCCCAGCATCAGCCAGACATTGAAGGCACTGTTGGAGATGCCGTAGGTGCCGATGCAGCAGAACAGCACGATGGCGGGAAACAACAGCCGATACGGAATCTTCAGCATCGACACCCACAACCCGACCAGCGGCAGGTTGATGATCAGCAGCATCAAATTGCCGGTCCACATCGAGGCGATGACGCCCCAGACCAGTTCCGGCTGCTCGGTCATCACCTGCGGGCCGGGCTGGATGCCCTGCATCATCAAGGCGCCGATCATCAGCGCCATCAGCGCGTTGGCCGGGATGCCCAACGTCAGCAGCGGGATGAACGAGGTCTGCGCGCCGGCATTGTTGGCGGCCTCCGGCCCGGCGACGCCCTCGATGGCGCCCTTGCCGAAGCGCGAGGGGTCCCTCGCCAGCTTCTTCTCCAGCGCATAGGCGGTGAAGGGCGGCAGCGCCGCTCCTCCGCCCGGCAGCACGCCGAGCGCCGAGCCGATAGCGGTGCCGCGCAGCATGGCGGGAAATGCCGCCTTGAGGTCGGCGCGCGAGGGAATGAGGTCGCGCAGCTTCTGGCTCACCACCTGCCGCACTTCCGGCCGCTCCAGATTGGCGATAATCTCGGCGAGGCCGAACATGCCCATCGCCACCGGCACGAAGTCGAGGCCGTCAGCCAGCGCCGGAACGCCGAAGGTCATGCGGGCGATGCCGGAATTGACGTCGATGCCCACCGTGCCGATCAGCAGGCCGAGGAACACCATGGCCAGCGACTTCGCCACCGAGCCATGGGCGAGGATCACCGCCGCGAACAGGCCGAGCACCAGCAGGCTGAAATATTCCACCGCGGTGAACTTCAGGGCGAGCGCTGCCAGCGGCAGGCTCAACACCGCGATCACCACCGTCGCCACCGTGCCGGCGAAGAAGGAGGAAATGGCCGCAATGGCGAGCGCCGGGCCGGCGCGGCCCTGCTTAGCCATCTCGTGGCCGTCGAGACAGGTGACGACCGAAGAGGTCTCGCCGGGCACGTTGACCAGGATCGCCGTGGTCGAGCCGCCATACTGCGCGCCGTAGAAAATGCCGGCGAGCATGATCAGCGCCGAGGCCGGTTCCAGCCCGAAGGTGAAGGGCAGCAGCAGCGCCACGGTCGGGATCGGCCCGATCCCCGGCAGCACGCCGATGGCGGTACCGATGACCACGCCGATCAGGCAATAGATCAGGTTGTTCAGCTGCAGGGCGGTGGAGAGGCCGAGCAGGAGGTTGTCGAACAGTTCCATGGCGTGCCTGCACTGCTCACCAGGGCCAGATCGCCACCGGCAGAGCGAGTGCCTTCACGAAGAGAAGGACCGCAGCGGCGGAGACGAACAGGCCGAACAGGATGACTTCGAAGAAGCGGCTCTCGCGGCTGGCCACCGCCGCGATGACGATGGCGGCGAAGGAAGCCGCCGCCAGGCCCGCGCTCTCGATCAGCAGCGCGAACACACCGACCGAGGCGCCAACGCCGAGGATCGGCCGCAATTGCACCCGCTCGATGCCGGCATAGGAGCGCGCCAGCCCCCGCCCGGTGAAGAACAGGCCGAAACCGAGCAGCACCAGCGCAATGGCGCGCGGCATGTAGCCCGGCCCCATATCCGCCGCGGTACCGCCGGCGAGCCGCCAGGTGGCGGCGAAGGTGCCCGCCGCCACCGCGATGAGGAAGAGGCCGAACAACAGGTCCGGCCAGTCGAAGCGCCGGGTCATGGCGTGCGCCCGGCTCAGTTGGTCTTGATGTCGGCGGCGCGCACGATGTCGCCCCAGCTCTTGATGTTCGTGGTCAGCCAGGTCTTCACCGCCTCCGGCGTGCCGGGACGAACCGAGCCGCCCTGCTCGGCCACCTTGGCCTGGATCTCCGGCATGGCGAGGATCTTGTTGAGTTCGGCATTGAGTTTGGCGACCACTTCCGGCGGCGTCTTGCCGGTGGTGAGCAGGCCCTGCCAGGTGCCGGCATCGTCGAGCGGCAGCTTGGCTTCCTTGAAGGTCTGGACGTCGGGCAGCGCGGCGAGCCGCTCGTCGCCGGTCACGGCGATGCCGACCAGTTGCTTGTTGGTGACGAAGGGCAGCGTCGCGGTGGCACCGTTGATGATCACGTTGCTCTCGTCGGACACCACGGCGCGCGAGGCGGCGGCGCCGCCCTTGTAGGGCACGTTCTTCCACTCGATGCCGAGATCGCGGGCAAGAGCCACCGCGGTGATGTGGTTGAGCGCGCCGACGCCGGAATTGGCCACCGCCAGCTTGCCGGGATTGGCCTTGGCATAGGCGACCAGCTCGGAAATGTTCTTGGCCGGCACCGAGGGATTCACCGCCAGCACGTACGGACCGAACATCACCATGCCGACCGGGGCGAGGTCGTTCTCGACATTATAGGAGAGGTCGGGGAACAGGCTCGGCGCCACGGCGAGCGATCCGATATCCATCAGCAGCAGCGTGTGGCCATCCGGCCGTGCCTTGGCGACGGCGTCGGCGCCGATATTGCCGGCGGCGCCAGGCTTGTTCTCGACCACCACCGGCTGGCCGACTGCCTCGGAAAGCTTCGGCGCGATGAGGCGGGCGAGAATATCCGAGGTGCCGCCGGGCGCGAAGGGCACCACGATGCGGACCGGACGGTCGAACGACTGGGCGGATGCCAGCGACGGCGCGAGCGCCGTAAGGGCGAGAGCGGCGGCAGCCGCCTTGAAGAGACGAAGGCTCATTGGCGTTTCCTCCAAAAAGGGGCGAAGGGCGTCGTTGCGCCTCTTGGATCGTTGGGAGGCCAGGGTGAGCCTCCAAGCAGCAATCTAGGTTAGGTTCGATGCCACAATGAGTTGTTCTTGGCATTGATTGATGCCATTTTTGGATCGATGTTCGAGCTCAGCCACCTACGCTGCTTTGTCGCCGTCGCCGAAGAGCTGCATTTCGGCCGCGCCGCCGCACGCCTCAATCTCACCCAGCCGCCCCTCAGCCGGCAGATCCAACTGCTCGAGCATGCGCTGGGCGTGCGCCTGCTCGAACGCACCAGCCGCTCTGTGGCGTTGACGCGGGCGGGCCACAACTTTCTGCCCGAGGCGCGCCGGCTGCTGCGCCTCGCCGAGGGCGCGGCATTGGCGGCGCGGCGCACCGCCAGCGGCGAGGCCGGCGCCCTCACCCTCGGCTTCACCGCCGCCTCCGGCTACGAGTTCCTGCCGCGCCTCATCAAGGCGTTCCGCGCCGAAGCGCCGGACATCGACCTGGTGCTGAAGGAGATGGTCTCGACCGACCAGTTCGAATCGCTCACCGCCGGGCGGATCGACGTCGGGCTGGTGCGGCCCACCTTCAACCGGCGCGAGCTTCAGTCGTTCTGCGTGGTACGCGAGCCGCTGCTGCTCGCGGCCCCGGAGGATCACCCGCTCGCCACCGCGGCGGAGGTCCGGCTTGCGGACCTCGAAAGGCAGGCGATGGTGACCTACTCGCCCTATGAGGCGCGCTATTTCTATGACCTCGTCGCGACGCTGTTCGCCTCGGCGGCGATTACGCCCCACTATGCCCAGCACATCAGCCAGGTGCATTCGATCCTCGGCCTGGTCAAGGCGGGCATCGGGCTCGCCCTGGTGCCGCGCGCCGCCCGCAACCTGCGCTTTGAGGGCGTGGTCCTGCGTCCGCTGGCGCTCGATGCACCCGCCCCCGTCGAACTGCACGCGGTCTGGCGCCCGGCCAACACCAATCCGGCCATCGCGACACTGTGCCGGACGCTTGACCATCTCGCCGACGCGATCCCTCCGGGCTGAGGCCGAGCGCGTGGCTCGCTTACGGCCGATTCCGCTTCTGCCCCGGAACGGCCGCCCTCCCACGAACGTTACGTTGGCAGCCTGGACAGGAGGAAACAATGAACGAACGCGAGGACCGCATCCGTGAGCAGGCGTACCGGCTTTGGGAAGCGGATGGCTGTCCCTCTGACCGTACCGAACATTATTGGTTCGAGGCCGAGAAACTCATTGCCGCCGAGGATGCGTCGAATGCGGCAGCGGCATCCCCGCGTCCGGAGGTCGATCCCAATGTCGCCATGGAGAGCCAGGAGCACGAGCCGGTCAGCGAAATCGAAACCATCCGCCGCACTCTCGAAGTTCCTCCGAAGCGGCGGGGCAAGCGTTCGCCGGCAGCCGATCGCGAGGGAGCGATGAGCGGGCTCAGCGGAGCGAAGCTGGAAGACTGACAACAGCCCCATTGCCGCAGTGCCGGGCGCCGCGCGCCCGGCAGGAAGTATTGGCCCTGCGCCACCGCTCGCACTAATTTATGCGGATTGATGGCGTGGCTGGAAGCGGGTAGCCGCCGGTGGCCATCCATCCCAAGAAACGACGAGGAGGAACCGGCATGAATACCGCCAATCTGCAGATGGAAGGCACGCTGCTCGCCCTGGCCGCCTTGTGCGAAGCGCTCCAGCGCAAGGGGGTGATGACCGGCGACGAGATCGCCCAGGCGCTCACTTGCGCCGAGGCGGGCATCTCGTCGCGCGCGCCGGGCATGAGCGAAGCCAATCGGGAAGCCATCCGCTTCCCGATACGCTTCCTGCGGCGCGCGATGGAGCGCGACGGCTCCGCGCTCGACTATGCCGCCATCGCCGCCGGCGTGGGGCGGACACGAGACGGCGCACGCTCAGGACCAGCCGAATAGTCCGACCTTCCGCTTCGTCCTCATGGTCCGATGGTCGCCTCCGGCCATCGCTCTGCGGACCGGATGATGACCGATACGGGGATCGTAACCCGCACGCTCCTTGCCGGATCACGGCTCCGCTCAACGGCGTCGTCGGCCGAGGTCGCCAATCTCCTTGAGCGCTTCTGCGCGGACCGCATAGTGGTAACCGATGCACGGGGTGCCCGGTCCGCTGTGTAGCCGGCTTGCGACGCGCCGTGCATCGAGGCTCCGGCAGGAAGGCGTGACCGCGCCGCCAGGCTATGGCGGGCGCTTCGGCTGCAGATACCGGGGGCGGAAACGTAGCCGCTGCGCGGATTGCCGAACGGCGCCGGCACACGCCGGAGAAGCGCTGGAATCCGCCCCGGTCGGCCGGCGCGATAGCGGTCCGCGGTCCATGACGCGGATCTCCGGTTCTTTCGTCATCTCGACATGGATAGGCGAGCCGTCCGGTGCGTGCATCGCGGCGCTTTCAATCAGCTTCGCCGCGGCGGGCCGCGCCCGACGCCACCTGTGGGCCCCGCCCCACGACAACTGCGGCGGACCGGCGCAAACGCTGCCGCATGAGGGCTTTGAACCCCGCACCAAGAGCAGACCGGCCATGCGACAACCGCATGCCCGCATAAGTTGACGCAGCGCGGCCAACGATATCACGAGTACCGTGGCCGATTGGTGACAGTGAGGGCGGCTCCTCACGCCTTTGTCTTTAGAAGCAGGCGAAATCGAAAAGAAATTTTGCTAGCTATGTGAAAGAAAGTCGCTCCCAACGCGGGCATAAGACTCGCCTGAGCATCTACATGACCCTCGGTAGCCTCATGCACGTGAATTCGCGTCTTCACTTCGCGCTGGATTTCGACGGAACCATCTGCCCCATCGATACCACCGACTTCCTGCTGGAGAGTTTTGCCGAGCCGGAATGGCGGGCCATCGAGGACCGCTGGCAGGCGGGGGAAATCTCGTCGCGCGCCTGCCTTGCGGCACAGGTCGCGCTGATCCGCGCCAGCGAGGAGGAGGTTCGTCGCGCCCTCGCTACTGTCACGCTGGATCCCGACGTGCCGCTCTTCGTCGACGCCGCACGCCGGTATGGCGCCGATGTCTCCGTGGTCTCCGACGGGTTTGACGTCTCCCTGCTTCCCTTGCTGGCCGCCGCCGGCCTCGATTTGCCGGTCACCTGCAACCAGATGCTGCCGGTCGGCGAGAACCGCTGGGCGGCGCGCTTCAGCAATGGCGCCGAAGGCTGCGGCAGCGGCACCTGCAAATGCGCCGCCACCGGCTCCAGGCAACCTCTGGTGCTTATCGGCGACGGACGGTCCGATTTTTGCCTTGCTCGGCGCGCCGATTTCGTTTTCGCCAAAGGGAGCCTTGCCGCCTTCTGCGTGGACGAGTCGTTGCCGCATCTGGCGATCACCGGCTTTGCCGACGTCCTTGCTTTCCTGCCCGCACTCATCGCGGAGATGAGCCCCACCCTGCCGGTATCCACCGGAACTTCGTTCGAGGATCTCAATGCTTGACCGTAACCTGACTTCCACCCAGACGTCGAGCGAGAGCGAACGCGAGCGCCTCTACGCGCTTGAAGCCGAATACTGCTCCTATGGAGACACGGTTCACTATACGGAAGTGCCGAAGATCTTCGAGCGATGCGAAGGTTCGTTCATTTACGACGACGACGGCCAGCAGTTTCTCGACCTTCAGATGTGGTATTCGGCGGTCAACTTCGGCTACGCCAATCCCCGCCTCAATGAAGCCCTGAAGCGTCAGATCGACCGGCTGCCGCAGGTCGCCAGCCAGTATCTCCACAGGGAGAAGATCGAGCTCGCCGCCGAGATCGCCATCGGCGCGCAGGAGCGCTTCGGCCAGAAAGGCCGCGTGCATTTCAATGTCGGTGGCGCGCAGGCGGTCGAGGATTCGCTCAAGATCGTGCGCAACGCCTCGAACGGGAAGAGCCTGATGTTTGCCTTCGAGGGCGGCTATCACGGCCGCACGCTGGGCGCCTCCGCCATCACCTCGTCCTATCGCTACCGCCGCCGCTATGGCCATTTCGGCGAGCGCGCCCAGTTCATCGAGTTCCCCTATCACTTCCGCGGCCCGCGCGGCATGTCGAAGGAGGAATATGGCGAGCTCTGCGTGAAGAAGTTCGAGCGCCTGTTCGAGAGCGAATATAACGGCGTGTGGGACCCCAAGGTCGGCCAGGCGGAATATGCCGCCTTCTATGTCGAGCCGATCCAGGGCACCGGCGGCTACGTGATTCCGCCGCCGAACTTCTTCCCCGAACTGAAACGCGTGCTCGACAAGCACGGCATCCTGTTGGTGGTGGACGAGATCCAGATGGGTTTCTACCGCACCGGCAAACTGTGGTCGATCGAGCATTTCGGCGTCACGCCCGACGTGCTGGTGTTCGGCAAGGCGCTGACCAACGGCCTCAACCCGCTCTCCGGCATCTGGGCGCGCGAGGAGCTGATCAACCCGACCGTGTTCCCGGCCGGTTCAACCCACTCGACCTTCAACGCCAATCCGCTGGGCACCGCGGTGGCGCTCGAAGCCATGCGCATGATGCGCGAGGATGATTACGAGACCACCGTCCCGGCCAAGGGCGCCTATTTCCTTGACGGCCTGAGGGCGCTCAAGGAGAAGCACAGGATCGTCGGCGATGTCGACGGCCTGGGCCTCGCCCTGCGCATCGAGATCTGCGAGCCTCATGACAGCTATACGCCGTCCAAGAAGCTGGTCGACCTCATGGTCGACGAGGCGCTGAAGGGCGATCTGGTCCATGGCGGCGAGCGCTATGGCCTGGTGCTCGACATCGGCGGTTACCATAAAAACGTGATCACGGTGGCGCCGGCGCTCACGATTTCCTATGAGGAGATCGATCTCGCTCTCGCCCTGCTCGATCAGCTCTTCGAGCGGGTTACACCCCGGTGACCTCGATGCGCATACGCCTCCTCGATACGGACGGGTCGCTTGCGGCCCAGCCCGGCTTGGTTGCGGCATGCACTCAATCGGGCGGCGACGTCATCGCCGCTCGCGACCTTGCCCCTCGTCTGCGGCTGCTCGCCTCGGAAGAGGCGCTCACCGCGCTGGACGCGCGCCTCGGCGCCCCCGCCGCGGGCGACATCCACTTCATCGGCTCGGGCGATTTCCACCACCTGTCGCTGCTGCTCGTGAAGCGGCTGAATCAGCCGGTGAGCATCATCCATTTCGACAACCACCCGGACTGGATCCGCTTCCCCTCAAATCTGAACTGCGGATCGTGGGTGGCGCGGGCACTGGAACTGCCCCAGGTGCTGCGGGTCGTCACGCTCGGCCCGGCCAGCGCCGACATTGAGGCACCGCAGCTCCGTGGCGGGGCGGTCGGCGCGCTGCGCTCGGGACGCCTCGAACTGCACCCTTGGTTCGACGGCGCCACCTTCTATGCCGGCCCCTCCTTTGAGAATGCCGGCGCGCACGGCACCGGCGGTCTCGCGCGCAATGGTCTGCGCTGGCGGGGTCTGGCGGAGGATGACTGGAGCGGTCGCGTCGCCGGCATCGCCGATCGGCTGCCCGACGCGCCGGTCTGGGTCAGCCTCGACAAGGACGTGCTCACCTCCGCCGAGGCGGTGACCAATTGGGATCAGGGCCAGCTGCGGCTCGATGCCGTGCTGGAGGCGATCGACCTCATCGCCGCCCGGCGCCCGGTCATCGGCATGGATGTCTGCGGCGATTACTCGCCGGAGGGATCGCTGGGGATCGTCCGCTCGCTGCTCGCCCGGCTCGACCGCGACCAGCGCCCCGTGCCGCCGGACGCCGGCATCGCCGTCAACGAAGCGACCAATCTGCGCATCCTCTCGGCGATGGAGGCGGTGCTGCAATGACCCTGGAGCTCGTTGCGCTGTTCGCGCTCTCCGTCGCCTGCGACGTCATCGGCCAGATTGCCTTCAAGCTGGGGGCAGACAATATTCCCGCGCCGGAAGGCGGCCGATGGGGCGCCTTCCTTCGCTCGCTGGTGGCGACTCCCTGGCTGCTGGCCGGAATCGGCATATATGTTGCCGAATTCGTCATCTGGATTCGTATCCTGGCACTGGTGCCGCTTTCGATCGCTTTTCCGCTCGCCAGCCTGAACATTCTCGGTGTCCTGGCTGCCAGCCATCTGTTTCTCGGCGAGAGACTGGGCCGGAACCATTGGGCAGGAGCGCTGCTCATCATGGCGGGCATCGTTCTTGTCGCCAGCGAGTTGTGAGGAAGGCACGTGGTGAAGGCCGTGGCCGATCATTCCATTCTTTACGAGCGCGGTCCGGTCGGCGTGCTGCTCATCCACGGGCTTGGCGGCACTCCGGTGGAGATGCGGGACATTGCGCGCCGGCTCGCGGCGGCCGGCTACAGCGCCATGTGCTGCCAGCTGGCCGGCCATTGCGGCACTGAGGACGATCTGACCGCCACCGGCTTCGAAGACTGGTACGACAGCGCCGTCGACGCGCTGCACGAGCTTGAGAAGCGTTGCTCGACCATTCTCGTTGGCGGGCTCTCCATGGGCGCCGTGCTGGCGGCGCTGGTGGCGGCGCGCCAGCCGCAGCGCGTGCGCGGCCTCGTCATGCTGGCGCCGACCCTGACCTATGATGGCTGGTCGATCCCGAAATACAGCTTCCTGCTGCGGCTGTTCATCAACACGCCTTTCGGCCGGCGCTACCGCTTCGAGGAGCGCGAACCCTACGGGCTGAAGGACGAGCGCACCCGGGCGATGGTCGCCTATTCGATGCGCCACGGCAGCAGCGCCGAGGCCGGCCTGCTCGCCACCCCGGCCATGGCGCTGCGGGAACTGTGGCGGCTCACGGCGAAGATCAAGCCGATGCTGCCGCTCATCCGCCAGCGCACGCTGGTCGTGCACGCGCGGCACGACGACATCGCCAGCCTCGACAATGCGATCACGCTGCAGCGTCGCCTCGGCGGCGTGGTCGATACCATGGTGCTGGAGGACAGCTACCACCTCGTCACCGTGGACCGGCAGCGTCACCTCGTGGGCGAGCGGGTGGTTGAGTTCGTCGGCCGCATCGCCCGGGACATCGAGACCGAGCGCGCCGAGCCGACGGGCTGGGCGAGTCCGGCCACCGCCGCCAAGCTTGGAGCCGCTGCGGCGGCAGAGGCGGGTGCGGTATCGGGCGCGCTGGAGCCCCCCGACCTTGTGCCCGGCCTTGGATCGGCCGCGCTGGCCTCCGTCGGAGCGGGCCATGGCTCATGAGCCATTATCGCTCAGCTTGCCGGCCGGCGAGAGGCACGCCTCCCGGCGAGCGACGGATCCCCAAGATGCCGGCGTGACGGCGGCCTCCAGGGGGGCCGGCGGCGCGCGTCGTGTCCATATCCATGCCGGCGTCTCAGCTCTGTCCCGACAGGACTGGACGTTGTGTCGCCCGGACGATGCCGAGGGCTGGGACTATCTCGTCGCCTGCGAAACAGGGACGCCCGCGACCTTCCGCCTGTCGGCGGCGAGCGTCGACGATTCCCATGGCTTTCTCGGCGCCCTGCCGCTGTTCACCGTGGGCTATCCGCTCGACACCCCGTTCCAGGACGAGAGCGAGGCGCCGCCCTCCACCTCGCTGTCCGGCCGTCTCGCTCGCCTGGGGCGCTCCGCCGCCCGCGCGCTGCTGCGTGGTCAGGAATGGCGGCTGCTGGCCATCGGCTCGCCTTTCGCCGAGAATTGCCCGGTCGCGTTGCGGCCCTCGCTCGGCAAGCAGGAGCGCGACACCGTTCTCGCGGATTTGCTGCGAGGTGTCGAGGCGGAGGCTCGGCGACAGAAGGCCGGCCTGATCGCCGTCAAGGACATCGATCCGCCGGAAATGGAACGGATCGGCCCCGCCCTCGCCGCGGCCGGGTATGTGCCGCTGGAAAGCCTGCCGCACGCGGTGCTGGACCTTGCCGGCACTTCCGGGGTCGACGACTGGCTGGCCCGGCTTTCCCCGGCCACTCGCAAGGACCTGCGGCGCAAGCTGAAGCGCGCCGACCGGGTGACGGTCGAATGGCGCAATTCCATTGCCGGGCTGGAGGACGAGGTTCGCGCCCTCTATGACGCGACCCGGGCGCAGAGCCATGTGCGTTACGGCGATTTCGAGGATCTGCCCGCCGGCTACTTCGAGCGCATCGCCGCCGTCCAGCCGGAGCGCACGCTGTTCGCCTTCTATCGGATCGACGGCCGGCTGGCCGCCTTCAACCTGCTGCTGGTCGAACCGGACCGGATCATCGACAAGTTCCTCGGCATGGCCTATCCGCTGGCCCGCGACCATGATCTCTATGCGGTGAGCTGGGCGGAAAACGTGAAACTATGCCAGCGCCTCGGCCGGCGCTTCCTGCAGACGGGGCAGACCGCCTATGCCTCCAAGCTGCGCTATGGCAGCGGCCTGCGCCCCTCCACGATCATGGTGAAGCATCTGAATCCCGTCCTGAACATGCTGGTGCGCCTCGCCGTGCCGTGGCTTGGCTTTCCGCGCTGGGATCCCGATCTCGTCGCGCATCAGCGTCGTGGGCGCGCAGGATGATCGCCACCTCGCTCCGTTTTCCCGTTCTGGTCGGGGTGTATCTGCTGGTCGACACCGGCACGCAGATCGCCTTCGAGGCGACGTCGCGCGCCATCGGCGACATGCCCATCAGCCCGGCCTTCCTGCAGGCGGTGGCGCAGTCGCCGGCAAGCTGGGTGGCGGCGCTCATGTATTTCGCCACCTATGCCTCGTGGATCCTGATCTTGAAATACTGCTCGCTGGGCAAGGCGTTTCCGCTGACGACGCTGAGCTATGTCACGGTGCCGCTGGCGAGTTGGCTGATTTTTAACGAAGGCGTGGGGCTTGTGCCGGCGGTGGGAATCGCACTGATTCTCGCTGGGGTCTGGCTGATCGGGCCCCAGGACGAACAAGGGGCTGATCAAGCCCATCCAGCCGCGCCGGAAACAGCGGCGTCTTCCACGGGAGTGAAATCATGCGCCGATCTCTGATCCTGCCCGCCCTGGCGGCCCTGTCGCTCGTCGCCGCCGCCACCGCCGCCAAGGCCGCGCCGGAAGACATTAGCGGCGTGTGGCTGACCGATGACGGGCAAGGCGCGGTCGAGATCGCGCCGTGCGGCGGAGCGGTCTGCGGACGGATCGTGTGGCTGAAGACGCCGACGATGAACGGCCAGCCGCTGCGCGACGCGCGCAATCCCAACGCCTCGGCGCGCAACCAGACGATCTGCGGCCTGCGCGTGCTCGGCGACCTGCAGCCCAAGGGCAACCGCTACGAGGGCGGATGGATCTACGATCCGGAAACCGGCAGCCGCTACCGCCTCTCCGCCGAACCCAGGAAGAACGGGCGGCTGGCGATCATCGGCTTCGTCGGCCTCGAGGCGCTTGGCGAAACGATGGAATGGAGCCGCGCGCCGGCAAGCCTCGGCCGCTGCAGCTGAAGGCTTCCGCGGGAAGGCCGCTCTATAGCCGTCCAGGGTGCCTGAAGCCGCGTTCCGAGACGCCGTTGGCCGCTATACCGGGACGGCATGGCGGTGGCGCGGATGCGCCGTCGGCGACGCGGATCGGCCTGCGTGCCAGCGTCTCAACTGTTGCCACAGTCACGCCTTAGCCTTGCCAAGGTGATCGGCCGTCAGCGTTGCCGTGACGCGACCGGAGGGTGACGCCATGCCCAGTATAGCCAAATGCCGACCCACCTCTCCCGATGCGCGACCATCTGCCCGCGCAGGGCGGGGCGTGTTTCGCGTGATTGACCGCGCCACCACCAGCAGGCCGCCTTAGGCGCCGCATCAAGGAGCGGAGCGCCGGGTTTCCCGCGCTTCTCCGCAGCACAACGAAGCTGCGAAAGGGGAGAACGTCATGGAGCACCTTGTCCCACAATCCTCGTCCGATCCCTTCGCCTGGATGCGGGCGGCACAGCTTGAGGCGATGGACGAGTTGCGCGGCGTCCAGGCGCGCGCTCTGGATCTGTTCGGCTTCGGGTCCCACGAATGCCCTTATGACGTCATCGCCGCCGGACCGCATTGGCGGCTCCGTCGCTATCGCGGCGGTGGCGATGCCCCGCCGCTGCTGTTCGTGCCGGCACCGATCAAGCGCCCCTATGTCTGGGACCTCACCCCGAAAGTCAGCGTGGTGCGCTTTTGCCTCGAGCGCCCTTTCGCGGTGCATCTGCTCGAATGGCTCCCCCCGAAAGGCAGCGACAGCCCGGCCGGCATCGCCGACTACGTGCAGGCACTGCTCTCCGCCTCCCGCACCGTTGCTGACCGGCATTCCGGCAAAGTCCCCATCATCTTGGGGCATTCGCTCGGCGGCACGCTCGCCGCCATCGCCTGTGCTCTTCAGCCGGGCGCCACATGCGGCCTGGTACTGCTCGGCGCCCCGCTCAGCTTCGCGCCCGGCTCCAGCGCGTTTCGCGATGTCGTCGTCGAGCAGAAGACCGAAACGCCGGAGGACAGCGCCGTCCCCGGCTCGCAATTGTCGCAATGCTGCGCCCTGCTCGCGCCGGCGACCTTCGTCTGGTCGCGCTGGATGGATGCCGCGCTCAGCGTCGCCGATCCGGCCGCGCTGGACCTCCACATCCGTGTCGAGCGTTGGGCGCTGGACGAGGTGCCGCTCCCCGGCCGGCTGGTGCACGAGATCGTTCGATGGCTCTACCGGGAGGATCGCTTCCGCCGTGGCCGCATCGAGCTTGAAGGACGCCGGCTCGGCCCGCCGGATCTGCGCGTGCCCGTGCTCGCCCTGGTCAACCCGTCGGACGAGATCGGTCCCCGCGCCGCGGTCGCGCCGTTTTTCGTCGAGATGGCGACTAACGATACCTGCATCATCGAGCACCCGCCGGAGGTCGGCGTCGGGCTCCAGCACCTCGCCATCCTCGCCGGGCGGCGGGCGCATGCCGAGACCTGGCCGCAGATCGCGGCCTGGATCGACGCCCGCGCCGGCAATGTCAGCCCGGCACCGCCAGCCCGCCGGCGATGAGCCTGGCCCAGACGTCCTCGGCGGTATCGGCGAACTGGAACAGCTCGCACTCGCTTTCGTCGATCATGCCGTTGTCGACCAGGGCTCGGAAGTTGATCACCGAGCGCCAATAGGTCTCGTCGAACAGCACGATGCACACCGGCTGCGACTTGTTGGTCGCCCGCAGATTGAGGATTTCGAACAATTCGTCGAGCGTGCCGAAGCCGCCGGGAAACATCACCAGCGCCTGCGCCCGCATGGCAAGGTGCATCTTGCGCATGGCGAAGTAGTGGAACCGGAAGGTGAGCTGCGGCGTGGTGTAGGGGTTTGGACCCTGCTCATGCGGCAGGCTGATGTTGAAGCCGATGCTCGGTGCCGCGGCCTCGAAGGCGCCGCGATTGGCGGCCTCCATCAATCCCGGGCCGCCGCCGGTGGCGATCACATTGTCCCGCACCCCGCCATCGCCCAGGCCGAGCGCCCCGCCGCGCTCGGAGGCAATCCGCCCGAAGCGGCGCGCCTGCTCATAGAAAAAGGGCTGCCGCCCCGGCCCATTCTCGCGCACGCGCGCCGAGCCGAACACCACCACGGTGGAGCGAATGCGCCAGCGCCGCAGTTCCTCCTCAGCCTTGGCATATTCGAGCAGGAAACGTACGCCCCGCATCGAATCGCCGAGGAGGAAATCCTGGTCAAGGGCCGGAAGCCGGTAGCTCGGCAGCGCCGTCCTGTCGTCGCTCACGTCATGTTCTCTCTCTGATCACCGGCCAGCCGGCAGGGCCGATCGTCGTACATCGGCTTGGTAGAGCGAAACGATGGCGGATGCAGCCGTGGAATGCCGCCACGACGTCGGAATTGATCGGTCCGCCCTCCCGACCGTGCCGGGCGCCTGACCCGCGACGACCTCCGCCGCGGTGCTTCGGTGTCGCTGCTGCCGGCTTCGTGATCGGCATCGACGCGGCTGCGGCATGCCTCCTCTTGCCCTTCGACCACCTCCACCTACATCAGCGCGGCGAGCCGCAAATGGCCGCCAGAGGTGCAGATATGCCGTCGCGTTTTATCCGTTTCGATCCCGACACCATCCATTTGCTCGACCGATGCATGACCAAGGCGCAGGAGATCGCCGCAACCCTGGAGACGGAAACCGACAGCCCGGATATGCGCACCCGCCTGGCCTCGGCTCTCATCGAGGCCTTCGGCCTCGGCGAGAAGGACGAGGAGCATCTGGTGGAATTTGCGCTGCGGGTGCTGCCGGCCTATCGCGAGCGGCAGCTTCGTCAATGAACGCGCTTCATCCGGCCCGGCGGAAGAGCCAGGATGCGTAACGCGGCGTCCGGAATGGGCGGTCGCGGCACGGCCGGCGGGCGCGGGGCGCGGGCGACAGCGGGGCCGTGGCTGTAACACGCCCTCCCCGCACGCCGGGCACATGTCGAGCCGGAAAGCGTGCCGTTATTCGGCGGGCTGGCCCGCCTCGGCGAGAACGGGCCTGCGCTCGACATTGGCCGCCGCGGCCGCCGCCAATGTGCCCTCGAAGACCTTGCCGATGATCGGGCCGACACCGCCGCTCCTGGTAAGTTTCGGCCATATGGCGGCGTTGCGTATCATCGCCTCCAGGGTCTTGCGAATGAGGAAGCCCGACGGGGCGACATGCCCCTGCCCCCAATTGCAGGAGAAGTACCAGATGCCGCCGGCGACATGCCTGTTCACCGACGCCTGCGGCAGGCTGCGGATCTTCCCCGTGATGGAACGCAGGAACGGCTCGGCATGCTTTTTAACATGGCCGTCCGAAAGGTTTTGCGTATAAAGAACCGTGTTGCCGCGATAATATTTACTGTATAAATGGACCAGACTTGCGCCGGTAAGCTTGGGCAAATTATTGTAGATGTCCGTTTCCGACGTGAGGCCAAAGCATAGGTTTGCGTATTTCCCGACAATGGTCTTCTCGTATTTCCGAATGTCGGTCTGGGGATTCCACACATAGGTGAGCGATTGCGGATAATGCACCGCCATGGCCATGGCCGCGAACCCGCCGCCGGAAGGTCCGCAGAAGATCAGGCGCGAGGCCTGTGTCGCGTGGGCGATCTTGTCGATGATCGGACGAAGAATCTGCTGCAGCGGCATGCCGGTCGCGCCCGCATACCAGCCGATGCTGAGGCTTTCATCGGCATAGAGAGACGGGTCGGAGAAGGAAACGAAACTCGCTCCCAGCCCGCTCATGACACGGATGCCATGAAACACCGGAACGGTGGGGTAGGATGTCCGCGAGATCAGTCCGTTGAAGAAAATCAGAAGCGGTCGGCCCTTTTCAGCCGAGAGATAAAAATCAATCGGGAAGCGCTCTCCCCAGACCGAATGAACACCATCTTTCAAATCGGCGGATACGAACTCGTCCACGTTCCGATGATTGGAGACGTCAGCCTGATAAAATTCCAACGACCGCCCGCGAATATTTTCGTCAAACATTATGCGCCCCGCCGCCTTCTTTCCTGAAACGCCAATGCAACGTCAGCAATTCGCATTTCGGCAAAAATTTCTATAATAAGATCTATATTACGTCTGATACCGGCAAGAAGTTTATGTGGATTCCCAAGTTATGGAACCATTTCCCTAGAGACAAGGCAATAGGAACAAAGGCCACGCCTACCGTCCCGAACGGAGTTTTCCGCCGCGCGCACCGTGCCGCGGAACGGGGCTCCGCGATCGAGCGAGAGAGCACGCCATCGCGCAGCGTCACATTCGGAACGCATTGAAGCGCTACACGATTCATGTCGCAGTTGCGGCCACGCCCTGTCGGAAGACGCAGGGCTTCTTCACTCAAATCGACGCTCCAGCGTCAGCCGCCGACTTCCGTCGGACCGGCACAAGGGACTTATGCACACTCACAACTCTCGCCGACCCGCCACTTCCTCCCAGCCCAGCCCTGCGCCCACCGTCATCCGCTCCAGCCCTGACTGGAAACCCGAGCCTTGCGGCCTGACGCGCGAGCAGATCCGCGCCATCGTCATCGAACAGATCGGCTGACGCGCGCCCGCTTGCAGGCAAGACCCCGCAGATTGGCCGCCAAGACGCCCTTGATCCCATCAACGGCTTGAACCGGCGGCCGGCTGCCCCTTATAGCAGTCCTCCAGCACCCGCCGGTGCGAGACGATGGAGGCCCGCTTGGACGGCGAAGAACTCAGAAAAATCCTGTGCCGCCTGGAAGCGGGAATGGTGCTCAGCGTGCCGGATGCGTGGATCGAGCGCACCATCGCCGGGTCCCGCGTCACCCGCGCCCGTCTCGTCGATGACATTGCGCGCCAATATCACTGCATCTGTCATCAGGATCCCGGCGCCCAGAGATTTGAAAGGCTCGACTTTCCGGCAACGGGATGAAGCGAACGTCAGGGGCAACCGGGCGCAGCCGGCGTTGCCGCGGCGCGGCGCCACGACGTCGAGACCGCCGCTCGGCTGGTGCAGGTGGCACCGACTGGCGTCGCAGGCGGGAGACTCCCCCGTAAGCTGGGCACCGGCAGCACGAGCAGGACTGTAGATGGCAGCCGGGACAGCTGCGCGACGAAGCAATCCAAGCAACATTGCCGCTTTTTAACGCTCCGGACGCCTTTGAAATGGCCTCGCAATTCGGCTGCGAAGCTTTATCTTTTGATTCGTGAGCAAGAAGAACCTGATCAAGCTGAAGGTCGCCAGGGGCCGGCCACTTGAGCAAGTAGCGGCGCTGCCATTTCGGGTCACATCCGAGGGGCGGCTAGAGGTGATGCTTGTGAGCTCTCGCGATACACATCGCGCGGTCATCCCGAAGGGGTGGCCAATGAAGAAGCACCGGGACTGGAAAGCCGCGGAAATCGAGGCGCGGCAAGAGGCTGGCCTGATCGGCACCATCGGCCGCAAACCCATTGGCGACTACCGCTACTGGAAACGGCTCCAGGGCCATTTCGCGCTGGTGAAAGTCGCGGTCTTTCCCCTTGCCGTCTCCCGGCAGCTTGACGAGTGGCCCGAGCGCCATGAGAGGGAGCAGCGCTGGATGTCGCCCGGCAGCGCGGCTCTGCTGGTCGACGAACCTGATCTGGCCACGCTGATCACCGATTTCGCGACGTCCTCTACGTGGATCAAATCGGCTCCCCGCTCGCCCTCCAGGCCGTCCGACCGGTCGCAGCAGGAACCGTCACTTCACCCATAGCCGGCGGAAGCCTCCTGCATTCATTGCCGGCGCTTTTCCGGACGTCACGGCGGCGTTCGGGCATCGGGAAGAGCGGAGGCGTTGGAAGGCCCCTACTGGGCTTTCACCCATAGCGGCACGATGGCGAGCAGCGGCGGCAGTGCGAACGCCCACATATCCACGCCGATATAGAGCCCGGCCGCGACGAGGCATCCGAGCGCGAAGGCCGCGACCGAAGGAACCATCCGCTTTATCCGCGCGATGGCCTCACGCCGGGCGTCGGCCGGTACACGCTGGATGAGCGAGGCCACGTCCAGCATGATCTGGGTCGTGGTCAGGGTCATCACCGTAGTGGGTGGCGCACTGGCAAGATAAAGCCGATGGGTGGCGTTCTGCATCGCCATCGCCCCCACCAGCACCATGCCGGTCGCGAGCGCGTCCCAGGCGTCGCCATCCGCGAAGGGACCGAAATGGATCGCCAGCGCCGCGGCAAGGATCAGCAGCGCGGCCTTCAAGCACAGCAGGATGCGGAAGGCCGGCAGCGAGCGGTTCTGCAGCGCGCCGGCCAGAAGCTGCGTCAGCACGACCACGCCACAGAACACCGGCAGCGCCAGCAGTTTGGCCACCGCTCCCGACGTGCCGTGTGTAAGCGAGGCACCGAAGGTGACGAAGTTGCCGGTCACATGCGTGGTGAACAGCCCATGCAGGGATAGGAAGCCGAGGGTATCGACATAGCCGCCGTTGAGGCTCAGCAGCAGAGGCGTGCGTTTCAGTTCCATCCGCCAAGCCTATCACGCGCCACCGGGCGGGAAAGCCGATCCGACATCATGTGCCCGCATTCCCTCGTCGAATCGCCCACTCCGGCGCGCGGCACGGCCCCGCCCGCGCCTCGCAAGGGCGTTCGAGCCCGCTTTCCTGCCGACGAGCCCGCCGCTCACGATCCCCGTTCGAACGGATATGGCGAGCCGGCAGTTTTATGGCTATTGACTTCCGTAATCGGCCGCACACTGCCGCCCCGTCTTCCAAGGACCGCTGAATGATCGATCCGTTCGCCTTGATTTCCGGTTTCGTCATCCTCTGTATTGCCGCCTTGATAGCCTTTGTGGTCAGGAGACTTGTTCCTGCAGCCCTGCTCATCGGCGCCCTGGTGGTGCTTGCCTCTGCTGCCGCCGTGAAGTTCGGCATGTTCGATGATTTCGCGCCGCTGCTGGTCATTTACGTAAATGGCGGCCTGATGGGCGGCCTGGGCGGCTTCCTGTTCGCCAAGAAGGCGGCCGAGCAGCGCGACTGAAGCTCCCTCCTCCGCATCGGCGGGCGGCTTCGCATGAGCCTGTCTCACGCGAGCGGGAGATAGGCCTCGACGAGCTCCGTCCAGAAGGCGGCGCCGATCGGCAGCAGGTCGTCGTTGAAATTATAGCCGGGATGGTGGAGCGGCCGGTCCTTTTCGGAGCTGCGCCCGCCGAGGAAGAAATAGCTGCCCGGCCGCTCCTTCAGCATATAGGCGAAGTCTTCGCTCCCCATGCTCGGGCGGGGCATCTCGGTCACCTGCCCGGCGCCGGCAAATCGCACCGCCAGGTTCCGCAGGAAGTCGGTTTCGGCCGTGTGGTTGATGGTGGCGTCGTAGCTGCGCAGATAGTCCACGCTGGCGCGCATGCCATAGCTCTCCGCCTGCCGTTCGGCGATCAGCCGGATCCGGCGCTCCAGTTCGTCGCGCACCGCCGGATCGAAGGAGCGGATGCCGACGACCAGCTCGGCGCGTTCCGGGATGACGTTGCTGGCCGATCCGGCATGGAAGGCGCCCACCGTCACCACGGTCGGATCGAGCGGGTGGATGTTGCGGGAGACGATGGTCTGCAGCGCCATGACGATGGAAGCGCCGGCGACCACCGGGTCCGCCGTCGACTGCGGCTCCGCCCCGTGGCCGCCGAGCCCGTGGACGGTGATGCGGCACTCGTCCACCGCCGCCATGATCGGCCCGTCCCGGAAGGCGAATGTGCCGAAGGGCAGATCCGGGTCGTTGTGGAGCGCGAACACAGCGTCGCAGGGGAAGCGGTCGAACAGCCCCTCCTCGACCATGATGCGGGCGCCGCCGAAATTCTCCTCCGCCGGCTGGAAGATGAGGTGCACGGTGCCGTCGAAGTTGCGACGCTCGGCGATGGCACGGGCGGCGCCCAGCAGCATGGCGGTGTGGCCGTCATGGCCGCAGGCATGCATCAGGCCCGGCGTGGTGCTGGCATAGGGAAGGCCGGTCTCCTCGAGGATCGGCAGCGCGTCGATATCGGCGCGGATGCCGATCGACCGCCGGCCGGTGCCGTTGGACAGCGTGGCGACGAGCCCGGTCCTGGCGAGGCCGCGCGACACCGTGTAGCCGAGGCCGGCCAGTTCGCGGGCGATGAGGTCCGAGGTCCGCACCTCCTCCAGCCCGAGCTCGGGATGGGCATGCAGGTCCCGGCGCAGCGCGACCAATTCCGGCATCGCATTGGTGAGCAATGCGCGAACGTTCATCTCAGGCACTCCGGCATCTCAGGCACTCCGGGTTGGGATCTTGTTCTCGAAATAGCGGAACGCCAGCACCAGCAGGGCGGTGAGGCAGAGATAGATCAGCGCCAGCAGCAACAGCGGCTCATAGGTGAGATAGGTCACCTGGCGGATCTTCGAGACCACGGCATAGACGTCGATCACCGTGATGGTGGCGACCAGCGGCGTCGACTTCAGCTGCAGCACCGTCTCGCCATTGAGGGTGGGAAGCGCCCGGTGCACCGCCCGCGGCAGCCAGATGCGCCGGAACACTTTCCACCGGCTCATCCCATAGGCGCGGGCGGCCTCCAGCTCGCCTTTCGGCACGCCGGCGAAGGCGCCGCGCATCACCTCGCCCTCATAGGCGGCGAAGGACAGCGTCAGTGCGGCGACGCCATAGGGCCACGCCTCGCGCAGCAGCGGCCAGAGGAACGACTGCCGGATCGCTGGAAATTGCGGAAACAGCGAGCCCAGCCCGTAATAGAGCAGCCAGAGTTGCAGCAGCAGCGGCGTGCCGCGGATGACGGTGCAGAAGCCCTTGGCGAGCAGCTTCAGCGGCCACGGGCCCGTCACCTGCACCAGCCCGATGGGCACCGCGAGCAGAAAACCGAGAAAGCAGGTGCCGAACAGCATCAGCAGGGTGACGCCGACGCCATGGGCGAGGCGGCCGGCATATTCCGGCAGCCAGTCCCACCGCATGAACCAGACCACGCAAAACACGATGGATACGGCGATCGCCATCAGCACCACGCGGTGCGGCTTGAGGAAGCCGCGGCCACTCGGCAGCCGCGTGAGCGCTGTGGCCTCGACCGTGCTCTCCTCGGGCGGCAGCTCGACCAGCGAATCCGGCTCGGCCGCCTTTTCCCCGGCGCTCATCGCGTCGTGGCCCAGCCGCGCCGGGCGCGGGCCTCGATAAGGCGGATGATGACGTTCGAGACCAGCGTCAGCGCCAGGTAGAGCACGCCGGCGGCGCAGAAGAACAGCATATAGGCCTTGGTGCTGCCCGCCGCCTGCCGGGTCACCAGCGTCAGCTCGCTGAAGCCGACCACCGCCAGCAGCGCGGTATCCTTGGTGGTGATCAGCCAGAGGTTGGAGAGGCCCGGCAAGGCGTGCGGCAGCATGGCCGGCAGCGTGACCCGCCGGAGCGCCAGCAGCGGCGACATGCCGAAGGCGCGGGCGGCCTCGATCTGCCCCGGCGGCACGGCGAGGATGGCGCCGCGCATCACCTCGGTGGCGTAGGCGCCCTGGACGATGCCGATGACGAAGATGCCCGCCGCCAGCCCGCTGATGTCGACCGTACCATAGCCCGCCGCCTGTGCGAGGCGGTTCAGCAGGTC
This sequence comes from Ancylobacter sp. 3268, assembly GCF_031456575.1. Lineage (NCBI taxonomy): Bacteria > Pseudomonadati > Pseudomonadota > Alphaproteobacteria > Hyphomicrobiales > Xanthobacteraceae > Ancylobacter > Ancylobacter sp. 3268. The sequence continues at coordinate 99,482 of NZ_JAVDUX010000008.1, read as the reverse complement.
GGTGCCGGCATAATAGAGCAGCAGGATGAGGACGAGCTCGGGCACGGCGCGGACCACCGTGGTGTAGATCTCCATCAGGTCCTTCACCACCGGCCCGCCATAGAGCTTGCCGAAGGCGCCGCCGGTGCCGAGCACCAGCCCCAGCGAATAGCCGCCGATGGCGATCTTGATGGAGCTCATCAGCCCGGCCAGCAGCACCCCGCCCCATCCGGGCGGGTCGAACGCCAGCAGGCCCCAGTCGATCATGGATGCGGGATCGGCCGCCATGGCTCCGCCTCGCCCTCGAGGAAAGGAGGCCGGCGCGCGGCGCCGGCCCGGCTCGCCTGCGATCAGCCGCCGTAGATGTCGAAGTCGAAATACTTCTTCGAGAAGGTGTCATAGGTGCCGTTGGCGCGGATCGCCTTGATCGCGGCGTTGACCTTGTCCTTCAGCTCGGTGTCGCCCTTGCGGAGGCCGACGCCGACGCCGGCGCCGAGCACTTCGGGATCGTCCTTGACGTTGCCCTTCAATTCGCAGCACTGCTTGCCCTGGTCGGACTTCAGGAAGGCGTCGAGCGCGATGGCATCGGCCTGCACGGCGTCGAGGCGGCCGGCGGCCAGGTCGTTATTGGCCTCGTCCTGCGTCTGATACTCCTTCACCGTCGCCCCGGCGCTGCCGAAATACTTGTTGGCATAGTCCTGGTGAATGGTGGCGACCTGGACGCCGATGGTCTTGCCCTTCAGCCCCGCCGGTGTCGCGTCGAATTTTTCGCTCTTCGGTCCGATCACCCCGGTCGGGGTGTTGTAATACTTGTCGGAGAAGTCGATCGTCTTCAGACGCTCCGGGGTGATCGACATCGAGCCCACGATCATGTCGATCTTCTTGGAGGTCAGCGCCGGGATGATGCCGTCCCAGGCGACCGGGGTGATGACGCAATCGAGCTTGGCCTGCGCGCAGATCGCCTGCATGAACTCCACCTCCCAGCCCTCCCACTTGCCGGTGGCGTCGGGCGAGGCGAAGGGCGGGTAAGGCTCGGCGGCGAAGCCGACCTTGAGCGGCTCGGCCGCGGCGGAGGCGAGGCCGGCAAGGCCGAGGACGGCGGCAAGTGCGATGGCTTTCAACGCGTTCTTCATGGGTAGCCCCTCTGGATTTTCGGTTTTTTCAGTGGCTGGAATGGATGAACTTCTTCAGCCGCTCCGATTTCGGCGCGCCGAAGATCTGCTCCGGCGGTCCCTGCTCCTCGATCAGGCCGTGGGCGAGGAACACGATGTGGTTGGCGACGTTGCGGGCGAACTTCATCTCATGCGTGACGAGGAGCATGGTGCGCTTCTCCCTCGCGAGATCGCCGATCACGCCGAGCACTTCGCCGACCAGTTCCGGGTCCAGGGCGGAAGTGGGCTCGTCGAACAGCATGGCGTGCGGCTGGATGGCCAGCGCGCGGGCGATCGCCGCCCGCTGCTGCTGGCCGCCGGAGAGGAAGGCCGGGTAGGCGTCGCGCTTCTCGAACAGCCCGACGCGGCGCAGCAGCGCCTCCCCTCGGTCGATCGCCTCGGCCTTCGATACGCCGAGCACATGCACCGGCGCCTCGATGACGTTCTGGATGATCGTCATGTGCTGCCATAGGTTGAAGCTCTGGAAGACCATGCCGAGGCGCGCACGCAGGCGCTGCACCTGCCGGCGGTCCGAGGCGGCGAGGCCGCCAAGGCCGTCCTGCTTCAGCGCGATCGGCTCGCCCCGGATCGCCACCGATCCCTCGCTCGGCACTTCCAGCATGTTGATGCAGCGCAGGAAGGTGGACTTGCCCGAGCCGGAGCCGCCGATGATGGCGATGACGTCGCCCTCATAGGCCGTGAGCGAGATTCCCCTCAGGACCTCAAGCGCCCCGAATCGCTTGTGCAGGTTCTTGACGGCGATCGCCTCCGCCCGATCCGTCATCGGAGCGGCACCTTCGATGCCCGGCATATAGAAGTCCGGCCCATGCCACGCCTTCCCCGCTTGGCGGAACGGTCGCATTCCGGCGGCGAGGCTCGCCCGTCGCCTTCTTCCCTCTCGCCCATGGTTGCACTTTATGCGACAGTTGCTCAAGCGTATAACAACAGCGTTCGCGACTTTTTTATGCAGCGTCAAAAAATCAGCATTTCCAATCGGGGAGCAGGAGATGTCCGGCTTCGGGCTTCAGGAAACGTCGGAGCTGGGGTGCCTCGCCTGCCCTTGCCTGCGGCGCGCGGCATGAGCCGGCGCAACTTCCATCGCGGGACGGAGGCCGAGCGCCGCCACGACCTGATCGAGGCGACGCTGGAGGCCATCTCCGAGACCGGGTTGCAAGGGGCGACGGTCCGGCAGATCGCGGTCAAGGCGGGCGTGACGCCCGGACTGATCCGGCACTATTTCGATTCGAAGGAGATGATCCTCCAGGAAGCCTACAGGGTGGTGATCGCGCGGCTGACCGAGAAGGCGAAAGCGGTGACCGGCACGCCCGAGGAACGCCTGGCGACCTTCATCCTCATCAACCTTACGGAGCCGGTCGCCAACAGCGCCAGCCTGTCGCTGTGGGCCTCGTTCATCAGCCGGGTCGGGGTCGATCCGGCGCTGGCGGCGATACATCGCGAGGGTTACCTCAGCTTCCGCCATACCCTCGAGGAACTGCTGGCTGAGTTCCTGGCGGCGAGGGGCGAGGCCGCCGCCCCGGCGCGATGCCGGACGCTTGCCATCGCGATAAACGGCATTCTCGACGGCCTCTGGCTGGAGGGCTGCCTCGCGGGAGAGCTTTTCGAGGACAGCGAACTCGTCGCGATCGCCTTTTCATCGATCGGTGCACTGATCGGCCACCCGATCGGCCCGCCGGCCGCAACCGAGCAAGACCGGAAGGACTCCGATGCGCTATGCATCCATCACCGATAGGCTCGCCAGCCTCGGCTCCGAAAAATGGGCGATTCACGTCGAGGCGCGCCGCCGCAAGGACAGCGGCGAGCCGATCATCGAGCTGACCATCGGCGAACCGGACCTGCCGCCCCACGAGATGCTTATCGCGGAGGCCACGCGCGCCATGCTCGCCGGCCGCCACCGCTATTCGAACGGCCGCGGCGAGCAGATCCTGCTGGATGCCCTGATGCGCAAATATGCGCGGCGCCAGCCCGGCGTGACCCGCGACAACATATTGTGCTTTCCCGGCACGCAGACGGCGCTGTTCGCGGTGATGCTCGGCCTTGTCGAGACGGGAGACGCGGTACTGGTCGGCGACCCGCTCTACGCCACTTATGAAGGCGTCATCCGCGCCACCGGCGCCCATCAGCTGACCGTGCCGCTGCGCCCGGAACACGGCTTCCACATGCAGGCCGCCGACCTTGAGCGGGCCATCACTCCGCAATGCCGGGTGTTGCTGCTCAACACCCCGCACAATCCGACCGGGGCGGTGCTGACGGCCGGCGAGATCGCCGCCATCGGCGAGATCTGCCGCCGGCACGATTTGTGGATCGTCTGCGACGAGGTCTACGAGGATCTGGTGCTGTCCGGCACGTTCGCCTCGCCCTTCGACGATCCGCAACTCGCCGAGCGCACCATCGTCTGTTCGTCGATCTCCAAGTCGCACGCCGCCCCAGGCTTCCGCAGCGGCTGGGCCATCGGGCCGGTGGAGTTCACGCGCAGGTTGCTCTCGGTGTCGGAGACGATGCTGTTCGGCGGTCAGCCCTTCATCGCCGACATGACCGCCCACGCGCTCGACAACCCGGTCGATACCGCCGCGCGGATGCGCCAGTCCTACCGGCGGCGCGTCGACCTCATCGTCACGGCGCTGGCCGATGCTCCGGGGCTGGTGGCGTTTCCGCCGGAGGCAGGCATGTTCATCCTCGTCGATGTGAGCGGAACCGGGATGAGCAGCGCCAACTTCGCCCGGGCGCTGCTCGACGAGGAGCAGGTCGCGGTGATGCCAGGCTCGTCCTTCGGCGCCGGAGCGGCGGATTTCATCCGCATCAGCCTCACCGTGCCGGATGAGGCCATCGACGAAGCTTGCCGGCGCATGGCGGCGCTGGCGGCGCGCTCGACGGTCAGGGAGGCGGAGCGGGCATGAGCGGCACGAAACCGAGCCAAGCGAGGACGGTAGGGGAAGCGTTGATCGACCTGCTCGCCGCCAATGGTGTCGAGGTGGTGTTCGGCATTCCCGGTGTCCACACGGTGGAACTCTACCGGGGACTGGCCGGCTCGACGATCCGACACATCACACCCCGGCATGAGCAGGGCGCCGGCTTCATGGCCGATGGCTATGCGCGCGTCACCGGCAAGCCCGGCGTGGCGCTGGTGATCACCGGCCCAGGCCTCACTAATACCATCACCGCCATGGCGCAGGCGCGTCAGGATTCGGTGCCGATGCTGGTGATCTCCGGCGTCAACCGTCGCAACTCGCTCGGCCAGGGGCGCGGCCTGCTGCACGAATTGCCAGACCAGTCGGCGATGATGAAGAGCTTCGCGCTGGCATCGCACACGCTGGTGGATCCGGCCGAACTGTCGGCGGTGATCGCACAGGCCTTTGCGATCATGGGATCGAGCCGGCCGGGTCCGGTTCACATTGAGGTCCCGACCGACGTGATGCCGCTGCCGGCCGGCGATGTCGCGCTCCGACCGACGGTGCCCGCCCGGCCGGGCGCCGACGCCGCAACGCTGGAACGGCTCGCCGCGCTGTGCGACGGCGCGACCCGCAGCGTGATCCTGTGTGGCGGCGGCGCGGTGTCGGCCGGTGCCGCAATCACAGCTCTGGCCGAGAAGCTGGACGCACCGGTCGTGCTCACCACCAATGCAAGGGGACTGCTGGCCCGCCATCCGCTCCGCGTCCCCGCCAGCCCCAGCCTGGCGGCGGCCCGCACGCTGATCGCCGAGGCCGATCTGGTCATCGCCCTCGGTACCGAGATGGGTCAGACCGATTACGACATGTATGCCGACGGCGCGTTCCCGGCGCTGATGAACTTCGTTCGCATCGACATCGATGCGCTGCAACTTTCGCGCGCGCCGCGCGCAGACCTCGCCGTACTCTCGACGGTGGAAGCCGTGGTCGCGGCGCTGCTGCCGCGGCTCACGGCGCGGATCGGCAACGGCGCCGCGCGGGCGAAATCGGCGCGGGAGGCGGCCTGGAATGGCCTGTCGGCGAAGATTCGTACCGAGATCGAGATTATCGACAGCATTTACCTCGCACTGCCAGACGCCATCATCGTCGGCGACTCCACCCAACCGGTCTATGCCGGCAACCTCTATCTCGACATCGACCGCCCCCTGTCGTGGTTCAATGCCGCTACCGGCTTCGGCGCGCTTGGATACGGCCCGCCGGCAGCGATAGGCGCGGCAATCGGGGCACCAGGGCGCCCGGTCATATGCCTGACAGGGGATGGCGGCTTCCAGTTCTCCCTCGCCGAGCTCGGTTCGGCGGTGGATGCCGGCGCGCAGGTGATCTTCCTGGTGTGGAACAATGACGGCTACCAGGAGATCGAAAACTACATGCTGGAATGCGGTATTGAGCCGGAGGGCGTGAAGCCCTCCGCCCCCGATTTCGCAGCCATTGCCGGGGCTTTTGGCCTGCCGGCTCTGCGTCTCGCCGACATGGCCGAACTGGGTCCGGCACTGGCCGCAGCGGCGGAGCGCAAGGGGCCGAGCCTGATCGAAATCCACCAGACGCGGACCCGGGGCGCCAGTGCAAACTAGCGGCGCCCGGGACGCCGCGCGGCTCAGTTGCGACGAGCCCTGATGTCCCGCATCACCTCGCGCGCGGCGTTGAAGCCGGGAATCCCGGAGACGCCGCCGCCCGGATGCATGGACGAGCCGCAAATATACAGCCCCTTCACCGGGGTGCGGTAATCGGCATAGCCGGAGACCGGCCGCTGGAAGAACAATTGGTCGGTCGACAGCTCGCCATGGAAGATATGGCCCTGCGGCAGGCTGACGATGTTCTCGATGTCCGGCGCCACCAGCAGCTGCGCCTCAATCACGTCGTCACGGAAGCCAGGGGCGTATTCCTCGATGGTGTCGAACACCGTCTTGCGGAAGTTCTCCTTCTCGCTCGCCCAGTCGCCGCCCTTCAGCGTGTAGGGCGCGTGGCCGCCGAACAGGTTGACGACATGCTTGCCCTGCGGCGCCAGCGTGGTGTCGACCATGGTCGGCACCACCGGGGTGATGAAGGGGCGCGAGGAATACCAGCCATGCTTGGCGTCGTCATAGGCCCGCTCGAGATAGTCGATGTCGGGGGCGATATGCATGTAGGTCGGATAGTCGAAATTGCCGAGCGTGCCCTCGCGCCGCACGCGGTCGAGGATGCGGTATTGCGGCGGGCGCTCGCAGGCGATGTTCATCTTGAAGGCGGTGGAGAAGGTGCGGTAGCCCTTGATCTCGCGCACCACTTCCTCCGGCAGGTGTTTCTCGCCGACGAGGTCGAGATAGAGGATCTTGGCGCTGGCATTGGAGATGATGGTCTTCGCCTGATAGCTCTCGCCGGTCGCGGTCTCGACCGCGGTCGCCCGCCCGCCTTGAATGCGCACCTGTTTGATCGCCGCGCCGGTGACGATGTCGACGCCCTTCTCGCGGGCCGAGGCGGCGAGCGCCTGGGTGATCGAACCCATGCCGCCCTTGATGAAGCCCCAGCCGCCGGCGCCCTCATGCTCGCCCATGATATGATGCATGATGACATAGGCCGAGCCCGGCGATTTGGGCCCGGCGAAGGTGCCGATCGAGGCGTAATAGGCGAGCACCGCCATGACGCGCTCGTCCTCGAACCATTCGCGCAGGAAATCGTAGGCACTCATCGTCAGCATGTCGACGATGCGGTACATCTTGCGGCCGATCTTGCGGTGCCGCCACAGCAGCGAGGCGCCGTCCTTGAAGGTGCGCCAGTCGCGCCGGGTGGGGTCGACCGGCGTCTCCCACAGCAGCTTGCGCACGATGTTCGCCGCTTCGCTGAGATAGCGGTCGAACTCGGGGTAGATCTCCGCGTCGTGCTTCGAGAATTTCGCGAAGCTCGCCTGCGACTTCTTCACATTGTCGGAGAACAGGATGTAGTCGTCGCCGTCCAGCGGCGAGACCATGTCCGAGCAGGGCAGCACTTCCAGCCCGTGCTTCTTCAGCTCCAGCTCGCGGATGATGCGCGGGTGCAGCAGGCTCATCAGATAGGAGAAGATCGAGGCGCGGAAACCGGGCGCGATCTCCTCCGTCACCGCCGCGCCGCCGACCACGTCGCGCCGCTCCAGCACCAGCACCTTCTGCCCGGCCTTGGCGAGATAGTTGGCACAGACGAGGCCGTTATGTCCGGCGCCGATGATGATGGCGTCGTAGCTCTTGCCCACGGTGACGTCGGCCGTACTCATTGGCTGCTTCCTCGGTGGTTTACTGGTGATCCTATGTGCCCGCTAAGGGCCGCGCTCCCTCTCCCCGTCGGGGAGAGGGCTGGGGTGAGGGGTCTGCAACGCCCGCAATCGCCAGAACCCCCTCGCCCAATCCGCTTCGCGGGGCCACCTCTCCCCAATGGGAAGAGGAAAGACAGCCGGCCCCTCGGCGTTCGACGGCCGTATCGGCGCGGATCGGCGCGGCCTATTCGGCCGCGACTCCGCGCAGCGGCTCCTTCGGCTCAAGCCCGTCGCGGACCATGTCCTGGAACGACTTCACCGCATATTCGTATTTTGGCGACAGCGGACCGCGGGTGTAGATGCCCGCCTCCAGATTGCGCTGCACGCCGGTGATGATGTCGAGATCCTCGGTGACGATCTGCGCCGACCACTCCGCCGAGCGGCGGTTCTCCTCCGCCTTCTCGGGCGAGACGTCGGTGAAGAAGTACCAGTTGATGTGCCGGATGCGGCCGGGGCCGAGCGGCTCGATGGTGGCGATAGAGGAGCCCCAGTCATAGAGGTTCAGCATCAGGAAGGGGAAGCGGTAGAAGTAGAGGCCGCGCGTCAGCCCGCCCTCGCGCTTGGGCGCGTGCAGGTGGAAGAACTTCTCCCGCGCATAGGTGTCGATCCGGTAATTGTCGATATCCATCGACTCGCACAGGCCCGGATGCATGGTCCGGCAGTGGTAGCATTCGAGATAGTTCTCGCCATAGGTCTTCCAGTCCACCGCGCAATCGCGGTCCTTCGACATGAAATAATGCTGCTGTTCCAGCGGGTAGTCAGCGGCCATGTCGTGGATCGGGCCGAGCCATTCGACCAGGCTCTCGCCGCCGCGTTCCAGCCGCAGGAAAACGAGGCCGCGCCATTCCTCCGCGTCGATGGCATGGAGCCCCCAGGCCTGTGGATCGAAGGTGATGCCCTCGCCGAAGTCCACCGCCTTGTTGAGCCGGCCCGCGCGGGTGTAGCTCCAGCTGTGATAGGGGCAGACGACGAGCTTGCCGCAATGGCCCTCTCCCTCGCCGAGCAGCTGGGCGCCGCGATGTCGGCAGACATTGTGGAAGGCGCGCACCACGCCGTCATCGTCGCGTATGACGAACACGGGATAACCCGCCAGCGTGCCGGAGATATAGTCGCCCGGCGCCTTCAGCCGCTCCGACCAGGTGAACAGCATCCAGTTGCGGGCGAAGATCTCCTTGCGCTCGCGCTCGTAGAGCGCGGGGTCGCAATAATCGCGCGCCGGCAGCGTCCAGTCGAACGAGGCCTTCGCTTGCACTTGGGTGGTCATGTCAGTCCTCCCGGAGCTTCATGGCTCGGCCGGGGTGACGCCCGGCCGGCTTGGGTTCAGTTACGATAGGAGGGATCGATCTCGTCGAGCATGCGCAGATGAGCGGCCCATTCGAGAAGCAGATCGCCGTCGTCGAAATTCATCTGGTTGTATTGCGCGCCGACCTTCTCGCAGACGTCCTGCGGCGGCAGCACGATCTCGCGGCCCATGGACAGGGTGGCGACCTGCACCTCGCAAGCGCGCTCCAGATAGAACATCAGGTTGAACGCCTCGGCGACGGTGCGGCCGACCGTCAGCAGCCCGTGATTGCGCAGCAGCAGGCCGCATTTGTCAGTGCCGAGATCGGCGATGATCCGCTCGCGCTCGTCGAGGTCGAGGGCGATGCCCTCGTAATCGTGGATGCCGAGCCGGCCATAGAATTGCAGCGCGATCTGGTTGAGCGGCAGCAGCCCCTCCTTCAGCGAGGCCACCGCCATACCGGCGCGGGTATGGGTGTGGATGACGCAGGCGGCATCGTGGCGCGACATGTGAACGGCGCTGTGGATGGTGAAGCCGGCCGGGTTCACACGGTGCGGGCTGTCGTCGATCTTGTTGCCATCGACATCGATCTTCACCAGCGAGGAGGCGGTGATCTCCTCCCAGCGATGGCCATAGGGGTTGATGAGGAACCGGCCCGGCTCGCCCGGCACCCGCACGGTGCAATGGGTGTAGATGAGGTCGGTCATCTTGAAATGCGCAAGCAGGCGGTAGCAGGCGGCGAGTTCAACGCGCTGCTGCCATTCGGCGGCGGTCATGTCCCGGCGCAGGCTGGTGACGGGCATCGCTGTCTTCCTCTCTCGTTCACACGGCCTCGGCCGCCGTCGCGGGTGCGGTGACGTTCGCGGCGGCCTGCCAGTCCTCGCCGGCCCAGCGGCGCAGCAGCAGCGCCTCCTCCCAGCGGTCGGACAGTTCCTTGCCGTTCACGTCGGTGATGGCATAATCGCGCGGGCCTAGCTCGCACAGGAAGATGCACTCGGCCTCCGCCGCATGGCGCGCCTGCCACAGCGCGAAGCCGCGCCGCCACCAGTCGCGGAACACCTCGATCCACGGCCGGTGCTGCGGGAAATGCAGCGGCAGCTGGACCTGGCAACGATTGGCGACGCGGCCCTGAAAGGAATCCGACCGCTCCAGCAGCCGGGTGACCTGCGCCTGATAGTCAGCGCTGATCGGCAGCATCATCTCGCGGTCAACGACATAGTGAGAGAGATCGGCGGCCAGCCGCATCTCGGGGATGGCCTCGAGCAGCAGCAGCGTCGAAAACATGTCGTTGGTGATGCAGTTGCGGTGGGTCTCGAACTGCAGCGGCACGCCCTCCTCGCGGCCGATCCGCATCCACGCCTCGATCACAGGCACCATCTCGGCCACAGAAAGCGGCATCACCTGCCCGATGACGATGACGAAGGGCGAGCCGATATCCTTAGCCAGATGCAGGGCCGGCCGCAATTCCTCGATCGAACGGGGAAAGGCGGTGAGCAGCCCGGAGAGTCCGGTGCGGGCGAACTCCGGCACGGTGGCGCGCGCGGCAACGATGTCCATGGCGCCGAGATCGATCGCCATGCCATCGAAGCCGGCCGACTTCACCCGGTCGAAACGCTCGGCCACCGGCCGCTCCGGGACGCCGGGGCGGCGCAGCTCAGTGGCCCAGAGCGACTGGTACACCTTCAGCGGCATGGTCTTACGCCTGTTTCGCGGCGCGCGGGCGCGGCGCGACCGGCTCGAGGTCGGTGTCGTCCATGATCCAGATCTTGTCGTCCGGATAGTCCGCCTCGGTGCGGCCGTTCCAGAACGCCTTAATGACCGCCAGTTGGAAGCCGAGATAGGTCATGGAATGCGGCTTGCGGCCCTTCTCGACGAAGATCGTGCGGTGCAGGTCGGGCAGCCGGTGGAACGGCACGCCCGGGAAGGCGTGATGGGCGGTATGGAACTGCATGTTCCAGCACATCCAGCGCATGATGGCGTTGGTGCGGGTGGTACGGGTGTTTTCGGTGATCTGGTCGACATGCGGCAGGCCGAGATGCTCGATGGTGTTCTGCAACTGATGCACCGGCTTCATCACCAGCATGGGCAGCAGCCAGAGCTTCACCGCGATCCAGCTGCCTGAGAGCACGGAAAGCACGGCGATGAGGCCATAGCCGGCGAGGTGCCAACGCGCCTCGCGGATCACCTTGGGGTGCTGGTCGGCTGGGATATAGGTCTCGCTGACGATGCCGAGCGAGAAGCGGATCACCCGCCGCACCCGCGTGTACCAATAGGTGGGGCCGAGCACCCAGAGCAGATAGGACAGCATCGAATAGCGCTCGCGCCCGAGCTCGCCGTCGCCATCCCAGTCCTGCGTGTAGCGGTGATGGGCGAAGTGCTGGATCTGGTCGAAATCGCGGGGATAGATCAGCACGAAGCCGAACAGGCGGCCGAAGATCTCGTTGAGCTTCTTGGTCCTGAAGACCGTCGAGTGGCTCATCTCGTGCTGGCCGGCATAAAGAAAGTTGATCAGCACGCCGTGGGCGATGAAGAACGGCACCGCCCACCACGTGCCCCAGAAATACCAGAGCGCCGCGCCGGTGACCGCCAGCGCGCCGAAATGGCTGCCGAGTTGCACAAAGCCCGATAGGTCGGATTTGACGCTCAATTCCTTGAGCCGGCCCGGACTGATCATATCCTTGCGGCCGAAAACCTCGTCCATTTCACTCCTCCTCGAATTCCGGACGACGCTGGAAAGCCATGCGGAGCAGCAGGACCAGCGTGGTGATGACGATGAGCACCACCGAGATGGCGGCGATCGCCGGGTCGACATTGTCGCGCAGCCCCATCCACATCAGGCGCGGCAGGGTGATCGCATCGACGCTGGTTATGAACAGCGTGACGCCGATCTCCTCCCAGGACAGGACGAAAACCAGCAAAGCGGCGGTCATGACGCCGAAACCGATATTGGGCAGGATAACGTGGAAGATGCGCTGGGCGACGGTCGCCCCCAAACCCCGCGCGGCGAGGTCGATGCGCCGGTCCACCTGCGCCAGCGCCACCAGCACCATCACCACCGCGAAAGGCACGGCCATCACGATATGCGCCAGCGTCACGCCGATGACGCTGTCGAAGCCGATAGCCTGCGAGAACCGCGACAGGCCGGTCAGCAGGAAATACAGGGTCATCGCCGAGACCACCGGCGGCACGATCATCGGCAACAGCACGAAGCCGACCAGCGCCTGCGAGAAGCGCGGCTGCAGCATCCAGATGCCGAGCGCGAAGCTGGTTGCCAGCACCGTCGAGATCACGCTGGTGAGGACGCCGACCTTGGTGCTGAGCAGGATGGCACTCAACCAGTCGGGATTGTCGATCAGCTGTCGGTAATGGGTGAGCGACAGGCTGCCCTGCGGCAGCGAGAGCATCCGGCTGGGCGTGAAGGAGATCGGCACCACCGCCAGCAGCGGCAGCAGCAGGAACGCACCGACCAGCAAAGCGAGGGAGACAGCGAGAGGCCCGGGGCGGTGGATCGTCATTTCCCGCCCCCTGTCATTGCCAGTCCGGCAAAGCGCGACAGCAGGGCCATCAATCCCGCGACGATGAGGACCAGAACCACGCTGATCGCCGCCCCGAGCCCCCAGTCCGGGCTCTGGAACATCCTGAGATAGACGAGTTCGGCCACCATGATCGAGCGTCCGCCACCGAGAATGGCCGGCGTGACGAAGAAACCGAGGCTGAACACGAAGACGATCAGCGTCGCACCCATGACACCGGGTAGCGTCAGCGGCAGGAACACCGACCAGAAGATGCGCAGGCGGGAGGCGCCCATGCCGCGGGCGGCAAGCAGCACCCGCTCGTCCACCGCGCGCATGGCCGAAGCGAGCGGCAGCACCGCAAACGGGATGAGCACGTGCACCATGCCGGCGATCACGCTCGGCTCGTTGCGCACGAGTGCCAGCGGGCTGTCGATGAGGCCGAGTGCCTGCATCCAACTATTGAACAGGCCGCGATTGGATAGCAGTGCCAGCCAGCCAAAGGCGCGGGTCAGCAACGAGATCCAGAACGGCACGAAGATGCAGATCTCGATGATGCGCCGCTGCAGGCGCGAGCCGCGCACCCAGACATAAGTGATGGCATAGGCGGCCGCGACCGCAATGACCGTGACGATGAGGCAGACGCGGAAGGTGCGCGTGAACACCGACACCACCAGCGGGTCGCCAACGAGGCGCTGATACTGGCCGGTGCCGAGTTCCGGCAGCGTGACGCTCCAAAGCGCGACGCCGAGGAACGGCAGGGCATAGGCGCACGCCAGGAACAACACCAGAGGTGCCGTCAGGGCTAGGGCGGGCCAGATTGCCGTTCGGTTGCGCATGGTCGTGGCGGTTCGACTTCGGGGGTTGTCACTACTTTCCCTCTCCCCGACGGGGGAGAGGGTTGGGATGAGGGGTCTTCACGTTCAGCGATCGCGAGAACCCCTCACCGACCCGCTTCGCGGGCCACCTCTCCCCAATGGGGAGAGGAGTTACCATCCGCATCTACGCCGAGATCACCTTGGTGAACTCGTCCAGCGCGGCGCCGTAATTGTCGGCGTACCAGGGCATGTCGAGCGCGACCTGGGTCTTCATGTTGGCGGGATCGACCGGGTTGTAGCGGCGCTGGTCGGCCGGGATCAGCGCATCGGTCGCCGGGTTGGCCGGCCCCTGCCCCAGCATGTCGAACATGACCAGCTGGCGCTCGGGCACGGAGGTTGAGGCGATGAACTTCATCGCGTTCTCCTTCCCGCCGGGATTGTTCTTGATCACCGCCAGCGCGCCCGGCGACAGAAGGCCCTGGTTCCAGGTGAACTTCACCTGCCCGCCTGAATCCTTCTCGATCAGCGAGGCGCGGGTCGACCAGATCAGCCCCATCGCGGCATCACCGCCCAGCATCAGTTGCTGGCTTTCGGCGCCGCCGCCCCAATAGGCGACCACGTCGGGCTTCAGCGCCGCGATCTTGGCGTGGGCACGCTTGAGGTCGAGCGGGTAGAGTTTGTCGGGCGCCACCCCGTCCGCCAGCAGCGCCGCCTCCCACATGCCAGCGCCCCATTTATACATGGTGCGCTTGCCGGGATATTTCTTCACGTCGAAGAAATCGGCCATGCCGGTCGGCGGGTTGGCGCCGAATTTCTGCGCGTCATAGGCGATGACATAGGAGAAGAAATAGGTCGACGCCGCGTATTCCCACTCGAAGCCGGGCCGCATCTTGGACTTGTCGACGACCTTGTAGTCGATGGGCTCGATCATGCCCTGCTTGCCGAGCGAGATCGCCGAGAAAGGATCGGCATCGACGAGGTCCCAGGTCGGCTTGCCGCTCTTGAATTGCGCGGCGATGGCACCTTCCGTCGGGCCGGTGCCATCCTCCTTGACGACGATGCCGGTCTCCTTCTCGAAGGGCTGGCCATAGGCCTTGTCATAGGCCTTGAGGGCGTCGCCGCCCCAGTTGACCAGGACAAGTTGCTTCACCTGCGCCAGCGCCTCGGGCGAGCGCATGAGCAGTGGTGCACCGCCGAAGATCATGGCGGCGAGCTGGGTGAAGCGGCGGCGGCTGATTTCTCCCCGAGCCGCCTTGGCCGCGAGGATGTCGAGGCAGTCTTTCTGGAATGCGTCGTTCACGGCGTGCTCCTGCTGTTTTCAGCTTTGCTCTGGAAGAAGGAAGCCATTTTCGAAGGACCAGGTGACCCAGAAGTCCGGTCCGCGATCGAGGACGCGGCCGGCCGCTTCGCTCGGCAAGGTCACGGTCAGTTGAGTGCCATTGCGCGTGGCGAATGCCAGGCGCATGGCGGCGCCGAGATAGGTGGTATGGGCCAATCGGGCGGCCACGCCGTTGCCCTCCGCCGGCGGCTCGGCGCTGACCGACATGTGCTCGGGCCGCACCGCCAGCACGGCGCGGCCATTAACCTGCTCGTGCCGCGGTGCTCGCAGTCGCGCGCCTTCGAACAGGCCGCTGGTACCGAGCGAGCAGTGGCCTACCTCATCGACCGGCAGCAGGTTGATCTCACCGAGGAACTCCGCCACGAAGCGGCTCTGCGGTCGCTCGTAAATGTCGCGAGGCGCTCCGACCTGCAGCAATCGCCCATGGTTGAAGATGGCAATGCGCGAGGACAGCGACAGCGCCTCGCTCTGGTCATGGGTGACGAAGACGAAGGTGGTGCCGAACTCGCCATGCAGGCGGGCCACCTCCTCCTGCATGCGCCCGCGCAGATGCTTGTCGAGTGCCGAGAACGGCTCGTCAAGCAACAGCACGGGCGGCTCGAACACCAGGGCGCGGGCCAGCGCCACGCGCTGCTGCTGGCCGCCCGATAGCATGGCCGGGCGCTTCTTCTCATGCCCGACAAGGCCGACGCGGGCGATGATGGCGTCGACCCGCCGGGCAATTTCCTCGCGCGCCATGCCGCGCACCTGCAGCGGGAAAGCGATGTTCTGGGCGACGGTTTTGTGAGGGAACAGCGCATAGCCCTGAAAGACCATGCCGTATGACCGATCCTCGGCGCGGCTATGGGTGATATCCACCCCATCGCTCAGCAGCCGTCCCGTGCTCGCGGCCTGGAAGCCAGCCAACACCATGAGAAAGGTCGTCTTTCCCGAGCCGGACGGACCGAGCAGCGTGAGGAATTCGCCGGGCGCGACGTCAACCGTGATGTCCTTCAGTGCCGTGAAATGGCCGAAGGACTTCCCGATCCCGATCGCCTGTATCCCGACAGCCTTGATGGTCACGTGTGATGAGCGCTCCCTCGAACAGCGTGAATGCTAAACGCGGGTTTCACTCACCTCAAATGAAGAATTTTTCTATTTCAAGTGAATCGAATTCACTCCATTGGTGACCAGCTAAGCATGGACGCGAACGCCTAAGGATGCAGCAGCACCGTTGTCTGCACGAGACGGGACTTCAGCCAATCCGCGAAAGCCTGGATCGCCGGGTTGCCGGCCCGTGCGCGCTCGGTGACGAAATAATAGGAGCGGCTGGAGCGGATCGCGAGGTCGAAGGGACGGACGAGACGACCGGTGTCCAGCATGTGTCGGCAGACAAAATTGTCGCCGATCGCGATGCCCTGCCCGGCTATGGCCGCCGCCAGCACGAGGTTCATGTCGGAGAAGATCACACCCTGCTCGACGTTTGGCCCGACGATACCGGCCGCGGCGAACCAATTGAGCCAGTCGCCAAGGCCATCGAGATGCAGCAACACGGTGCGGAAGACGTCGACGGGCTCGCCAAGGCCGCCGATCTGGTTGAGCAGCGCCGGACTGCACACCGGCATGAAATCGACGGCGCTAAGCAATTCCACCGAATGACGCGGCCAGTCACCGTCGCCATAGGCGATGAAGGCATCGACACCCGGCGCATCAACATCATCGAGCCGCTGCGGCGTCACCACCCGCAACGTCACATCGGGATAGAGCTGCTTGAACTCGGCGACGTGGGTGCACAGCCAGAAGGAGGCGAAGCCCGGCGTCGAGCTGACGGTGATGGCCCCCTGCAACACCCCGCGATCGCCATATTGCACGGCGGCGTCGGTGAGCACGGTGAGCGCCTTGCGGACGTCGGCAGCGTAGCGCTTGCCCTGCGGCGTCAGCGCCACCCCCTTGCCGGCACGCTGCAGCAGCACGAAGCCGAGATCCTGCTCCAGAAAACGCAACTGATGGCTGACGGCACTGCGAGTGATGTTCAGTTCCGCCGCCGCCTGCCAGATGGTGCCGTGCCTGGCAAAGGCTTCGAGCGCACGCAGAGCTTGGGTGGATGGCAACCGCATTGGATACTCGTCTCGACCTGCGCCGCCGAAGGCCGCATTGAAATCTGGGAAGGGCTTTCGGAATCGGAGCGATG
This sequence comes from Ancylobacter sp. 3268, assembly GCF_031456575.1. Classification (NCBI taxonomy): domain Bacteria; kingdom Pseudomonadati; phylum Pseudomonadota; class Alphaproteobacteria; order Hyphomicrobiales; family Xanthobacteraceae; genus Ancylobacter; species Ancylobacter sp. 3268. The sequence goes on along the minus strand of NZ_JAVDUX010000008.1, from coordinate 83,006 downwards.
AACCCCAGTTCCGTCAAGGACAGTCGCTCCCGAGGCAGCTGGAACCGTGCACAGCCGAGCCGAGGCCGATCGTCCGGCACCAAGCCGTGAACTGACATGGCTCAGAGCGCGTACCGCAGCACGCAGCTCCGGGGACGCGCGGACTGCGAATGAACATGGCTCGCCACTCGCACAAGCCGACGCGCTCCGAATGGCGGCAAGCCGAGGCCGGATCGGCGAACTGCGGACAGTACGGTCAGCAACACGACACGACCGATGGACAAGACGGCACAATGAATGGCGCGATACAGATCGCTTGTCGTCGCTTGCCTGCCGCCACGGCAACCAGCCTTTGACTGCCGCGCCCTATTTCAGCCCGGCAAGCGAGCGCGCCTTGGCCACAGCCCGCATGCAGCCTGCCTCGTCGCCGGCCGCCTGCAGGTTTTGCGCCTCATTCAGAGCCCCCTCGGGGCCTGAGACAGGTGCTTGGAGACCGGCTGCCGCCAGCGACCCAGGCGTCGGGTCGTGCGAGTCCTGTGCCGCGACGGACTGTTGCTGCGTCTGCGGCTGAGCGGGCTTCGGCAACACCCGGCTGAGCTCGTGCTGCGTTTTTGCGATGGCCTCGACGCATTTCTCCCAATTCTGGGCCGCCGCCGGCCCGGCGCCCGCGAGGCCCGCGGACATGGCCAATCCACAGAATATGGATAACCTCGAAAAGGATCTGGTGAGCGTGTGTGCAGCCGCCATGGAGTCAATATCCCTAGTCTGCGTCAGAGGGGCGCGATGCGCGACGATAGAAGCCAGCTCGCCATTCCTCACTGCGATCCGGCTTCAAGCCGCAAAGATAGGTGCTAAATCAATATCTATTTAGTTCGGTTGATCTCGGGCAAATCGAAGCTCCGCCAATCCGGCACTTCCGACACGTCGGGGAATTCCACTCCGAACGGCCGAGTGGCGTCTATGCCTACGGAAGACGAGTAGCCGCCGTCCGTATAGGGATCGAGCGGCGCCGTCGCGGTGCGATCGACAACGAATACGTCCTCGCGCGGCTTCACTCGGAACGACTTCGCCCATTCCACTTCCGAGGACCTGCGGATGTCGATGTCCGGATCGACCACCACCACCCATTTCGGGTGAAGGTTCGAGGCCATCGCGGCCAGGATCGCATGCCGGGCCTCGCCCTCATAGCGGGGCGTCATCGCGATCACGACATAGGTCTGCACGCCACCTGAGCTGGTGATCGAAATGTCGGAGATCGTTGGGAACTGGGCCTGGAGTTGGCGCAGTATCGATGCCTCGAATGGGATCTGCTTGAGGACATGGTTCTCTGTGATCGGCTTGCCGGTGAGCAGCCCCTGGAAGATCGCATCCTTGCGATGAGTAATCGCGGTCACCTTGGCGGTGGGCTTGAGCGAGGCGGGCGTGTAGTAGCCCGTGTACTCGCCGAGCGGCCCTTCCACACGCTGATCGTCCGAATCCACCACGAACTCGATGATGAACTCCGCATGAGCGGGCACCTTAAGAGTGCTGGTCACGGCTTTCACAAGTTCGACGGGCTCGCCGCGCAGCCCACCCGCGACGAACCAGTCATTGGTGGCATCGCCCGACTGAACCTGGCAGGCATACGCAATGATGGGGTCGACACCGATGACGATCGCCCCATGCAGTGGGACCTTCCGCGCCACGGCCTTGGCAATATTCTTTCCGAAGCGGTGATTGGTCGCGGAGAACACCCCCAGCGTATGCGCGTCGTGAAGCTGAAAGCGATAATTGCCGATATCGGGCACGTCGGTGTCGGGGTCTTCCGAGACCACGATGCCGGCGGTGATGTAAGGGCCGCCATCCTTCGGACTGTAAGTTGGCACAGGAAGTTTGGTGAGATCGATATCGTCGCCGGTCAAGACGATCTCCTGGCACGGCGCCGGACCCTCGAAGTCGACGGGGCCGATCGGCGTGTCGATGCCCTTCGTCACGCGATCATGAATGGTGTCCTCGGTGGATTCGAACGCCATCAGCGCGAGGCGCCGGTTGCCATAGAGGCCGGCAACCAGAGGAAACTCGGTACCATTGTCCTTGAACATGAGCGCCGGTCCCTCGACCGAACTGTTCTTGGCAAGTGCCTTCGCAACGTCATACTGCAAGGCGATAGGCCGCGTAATATCGACGAGTTCGCCGGACTGCCTTAAGGTCGAGAGGAAAGCTCGCAGGTCTTTATAGGCCATGATCCACCGTTCTCACCTATCGCTGGTGCGTGATTAATGCGCAGCTTTCCTTTCGAGGTAAAGACAGAGGATGTCCGCGCGGCGGTGCGTGTCGGCGTGTCGGTCGGCCTGCCCCTTCTAGCGCTGTATATGCTCGGGCAGATTCATTTCGCCGTCTATGCGGCGTTCGGCGCGCTGGCCTCTCTCTATGGCCATAGCGAGACGATTCAACGCCGCGTCGAAACCCAGATCGTGGCGGGCGCCGCGCTTGTCGCCATCCTCACCGCCGCAGCGGTCTATTCAGCGGCGCAAGGGCCCGAATGGCTTTTGTCGCTGATGCTGCCAATCGTGGTGGTGGGAACAGGCACACTCGGCACCGTGATGGGATGGGTACCGCGTGGCGAAATCTTCTTCATTCTCGTGCTGCTGGTCATCGCTGGGATTCCGTTGACGGCAAACGAATTGGTGCCTGCCATCGCCGTGGGCGCAGGCGGAGCGGGCTTTTCGATCCTGCTGACAATGCTGGAGGCGAACGACAAGTTGGATACCCGCACCCTGCTGCATGGCGTGCGCCGGCGTGCGCGGATTGGCTCTGCAACGCTGGAACGAACGCGTCACGCGATCGTGATTACCCTCGCGGCATTGGCTGCGACAGCCGCCTGGTTGAGTGCTCAGGCTTTCGACATCGGCCATCCTTTCTGGGCGCCCATCGCGGTAGCCGCGTTGATGCCGGCCCTCACGCCGGCAGATGCCATGCGCCGGACGATCCACCTGATGACGGGCACGCTCGGCGGCGTTGGCATCGCCGCGGTGCTGTTCGTGCAGGAGCCCAGTCCTCTTGCCCTGATCCTCATCATCGCGCTTTGTCAGGCGGTTGCGGAGCTTTTCCTGGCCCGCAATTATGGTGTGGCGCTTCTATTCATCACCCCGCTAGCCATCGGCATGAGCAATCTCGGCCGTGGGCTCCCTTGGTCGCCGTTGTTGCTGGAGCGGCTGATCGAGGCAGGGCTCGGAGCGGCCATCGCCCTGGTGGCGATCATCGTTGGCAGCGTGGCCATCGCCAACATGGCCGCACCGCACATCGACAGAGAGGCCTAAGCGTGTCCTTGGCCATCGCTGGCGATACCGTCTGCGAGTTCCCCGGACGGCAATCGCGGACGCAGTTCAATGCCATTGCGGTGCGGCGGGATCGCTTGCCTTGCGCACTCCAATCGGATCAGTATCTCGCACGCCAAGGGAGGGCCAAATGGCCGGTGCATATTCGCTGAAGCATGAGATCTACATTTCCGCCGATGGAGAAAAGGTCAGAAAAGCGCTGAGTACCGCCGAAGGCTTGCGGGGGTGGAATACTCCGGACGTCGAAGGAAGCGGCGAGGTCGGAACGCTTTGGAATTTGAAATATTCTGGTCGGCCTGAATTTTCCTGGCGTATAGATCAGGACGATCCGGAAGAAATTCTCTGGACATGCACCAAGGGCCCCGGCGACGCAGTCGGCACCACGGCAACTTTCTCTTTTGGTTCGACCGAGGATGGCCGGACCCGTGTTCGTGTCACCCATGGCGGCTGGCCTCATGACGAGGCTAATTTCATCAAGTGCAACACCATCTGGGGTGCGCTGATGCATCACCTGCGCGAATACGCCGAATCCGGCGTGTCGGAGCCGGCCTTTTCCTGATCCGACCCGGAGATTCTCCCACATGGCGTCCCAGCAGTCGCTTCCTGATTTCGTAAGGGACATGGAAGCCGCGGGCTTTCTCGTCCGCATTACCGATGAAATCCGCGTCGATCAGATTCCCACAACACTCGAGGCCAACCCGACCAAGGCCGTGTTGATCGAGAAGGTAAAGGACTGCGAATTCTCTATCCTCGCCAACGCCTATTCCAACCAGGACATGTATGCCTGGGCCATGGAATGCGACAAGACGCAGACCGGCCGCAAAATGGTCGAGACGGCGAAGTCGCGCGCCAAATGGGAAGTGGTCGAAACAGCCCCCTGCAAGGAGGTGATCCTGAAAGGCGAGGATGTCGACCTGACGCGGCTCCCGCTGTTCCTGCATCACGACCGCGACGGCCACGCCTATACCAACGACAATCTGTTCATCTCGAAGCACCCCGATACCGGCGTCTATGACTGGGGCATCTACCGCTCCATGTTCCGCTCCAAGAACGAAAAGTCGGTCGACATGACCTGCACCTCCCACCGCCAACGCATCCATGCGATGGCCGCGGCGGCGAAGGGGCAAAACCTCGAGGTCGCCATGGTCATCGGCGGGCCGATCCTCGACAAAATCTCGGCTCTGGTCGGCGTACCCGGCGATACCGACGATTTCGAAGTTCTGGGCGGCTTCTACGGTGCGCCGGCGAAGATGGTAAAGTGCGAGACCATCGACGTGATGGTTCCCGCCAATGCCGAACTCGTCCTCGAATGCGAGTTGATGGCGACCGAGGGGATGAACTTCGACGAGGGCCCCTATGGCGAGTATACCGGCATGTATGGCGGTGGGATGAAGCACAATTATCGCCTCAAGGTGAAGGCGATGACCTACCGCCAGAACCCGATCTACCAGCACTGCACCATCGGCGGCATGCATCCCTGGTACACCGACAACATGCTGCAGTTGCCGGCCATCGAGGCCGACCTCTATGGCGCGCTCCGCCTGGCCGGCATCGATGTGTTGGAGGTACGCAGCCCTGCCGGCGGGCTCTCGAACATCGCCTATGCCAAGATCCGGCCGCTGGGGGCCGGCGACGCCAAGCAGGCGCTGGGCCTGATGCTCACTTGCTCCAAGCAGGGCCTACCCAAGGTGGCGATGGTATTCAACGACGATGTCGACATCTGGGACGACCAGGCGGTGCTCGCCGCCATGGCGTTCCGCTACATGCCGGACCGAGACACCGTCATCATCAAGGACTGCAACACCATGACGGTCGATCCGAAGTGCGCCGAGCCCGGCGTCGCCTCCAAGATCGGCATGGACTGCACCAAGCCGATGGGCGCCGGCTGGAACCCGGATGAGTTCATCAAAAGCGCGGTGACCGATCTCGGCGAACCGCCGGCCGATCTCAAGCCGATGACCGAGGACGAGATCGCCCGCGAGATGGAGGCCTTCATCGGCGCCGAGCCGCGCGCGTGGCTCGACATCCTCAAGCACTTCCACGGGCAGCCCTACAAATTCATCTACGGAGCGTTCGGCGGCCTGCGCCACAGGCTCGGCCGCATGAACGACGCCCCGTGGTACCGCTACACCCTGTCCGACCGCCCCTTCGCCTTCGAGGCGAAACCGGCAGCCCTGTCGAATTTCGACCCTCGGCATGTCGGCTCGACACACGCATGATGGCGCAAGGAATCTGACCATGGGGCAAACACCCCGGCGCATGGTGGTGGGCATAACCGGTGCCACCGGTATCGTCTATGGCGTGCGGCTCCTGAAGGCGCTCAGGGAGCTGCAGATCGAGAGCCATCTCGTGGTTTCCAAAGCGGGCGAGATGACGCGAGCTTACGAGACGGATCTGTCCTCCGAGGAACTGCGAAGCCTCGCGGATGTCGTTTATTCGCCCAACGACATCTCCGCGCCGATTTCCAGCGGCTCCTTCAGGACCATGGGAATGATCGTGGCACCGTGTTCGGTGCGCAGCATGAGCGACATCGCCCATGGGGTCACCTCCGGTCTGATCAGCCGGGCGGCAGATGTCTGCTTGAAGGAGCGCCGCAGGCTCGTCCTGATGCTGCGGGAGACGCCCCTTCACGCTGGCCACCTGAAGAGCATGCTGGCGGTCACCGAAATGGGCGGCATCATCGCGCCACCTGTCCCGGCCTTCTATTCCCGCCCTCAGTCTCTGGACGATATGATCACTCATACCATCGGCAGGGTCCTCGATCTGTTCGATCTGGACCTGAAAGCCTTCCCCCGCTGGGGGGAGGAAGAGGAAGAATCAACAGAGGGGTCGACCTTGCCGATCGCAGAGCTGACGGCAGGCCGATAAGCCGCCGCGACAGTCCGCGCGGGAGGCTCGCCGATGGGGCCTCGCAAGTTGACTGTCGCGAGGGCAGCACCGGTGCTGCCTGCACGGCACGACTCCCAACGCCTCAAGCGCTGACAGAGAGACTGCCTGTCGCCCACCTCTCCCACTTATTGGAGCCTTTGATGCACTTCGCCCTGACCGCCTATGACCGCCCGAATGCCCTTCCCCTGCGCCTTGAGGTCCGCCCGGAGCACCTCGATTATCTCCGCGCGATAGCCGGCAGCCTCGTCTTTGCCGGCCCGATGCTTGACGCTGAAGGAAAGCCCTGCGGCTCGATCATCGTCTATGATGCGGAGGACAGGGCGGCTGCGGAGAAGTTGGTGAACGACGACCCCTACAGCAAGGCTGGGCTGTTCGAGCGGGTAGAGTTGAAAGGTTTCCGGGTTGTCGTGAAAGATGGGGTGGTCAACGCGTGAGGAGCGAACGCCGCCACCCAAACAACGATGCTTCTGAAAGATATTTCCCCTACCCTTCAGAGCGCGGCGCTTCGTAATACGCGATCTCCCACGGACGATGAGGTGTGGTAGTTGGACATCGGCATGAATGCATCCGCGCCCTAGACGCTTTCGGCCCCCGCCGATAGACGAGCAAGTCGGGGGACACCGGTGCGACTTAGGCGGCGACCGATGCGCCGATTTCGCTGGCCCTGAGCGCGATCCGCTTTCGAATGCTGACCGGCAGCTGACGGGCCGACTTCACGCGGGGCAGATCCATCTCGGCAATCGTCTGCTTCGGCTCGCCATAGAGCGCCTCGAACTCGGCATAATTGTCGAACCGCCGCCGGGCCATATTATCCACGAAGGTCTCCGCGGGGACGCCCTCGGCAAGCACCAGCGCATGATCCTCCAGTTCGATGTGGTAATAAGTGAACCTAACCTCTGCCGGCCGATGGCGCGTCACCGACGTGCCGTTGACGAGCGCACCGGCCTGGACGAGCAATCCATCGATCAACAATGCGTGGTCGGGTGATACGAACAGGTCGTAACGGGGCAGGTTGTCGTCGAGGGCACCGGCGGCGATCTGGATCGGCCACACGCGAGCCGGCTCCCCAAACTGGCGATGCATCGTCTGGCGACCGATCCAGCGCACGGGCCGCGTCTCGCCAGCGGCGGTAAGCACCAGATCGCCGATGACGAGATCTTCCACGAGGCGCTCGCCCTCGGGTGTCGCGATATGGGTGCCGGTGAGGAAACACATCGGGGCGACGAAGGCGCCGGTGGATGTATCGACATAGGCGCTTGGATCTTCCGCGATCAGCAGCGCAAGGCTCTGGTCCATATCCGCAAGATTGAACGTCACGCTGCCCGTGGCGTCGTCGCCATATATGAGGACAGCGTTACCCGTGTCGGCATCGTAGGCGAAGCTGGCATAGGTCAACCCGATAACGTTCAGCGAATCCCCGTAGCCAAAACCACTGACCGTGAAGCTTGGCTTCTCGGAGCCGGAGGACGTAAATTCATAGGTAAAGCTTCCGGGTTCTTCGCCGATGAAATCCACGGAATGGCTGCTCAATATTTCATAATTGAAGCTGCCTGGATGGACGGTGATACTGGATGAATCACCCACTTCGTAGCGCAGACTGCTGCCCACCGACAGACTCAATCCATTCTGCCATATATAGAGGTTAGCACCATTGATCGCTTCGAATGTCGTATGCGCCAGAACATCGACACCGAGGCGGGTAAATACCACCGATGCATCGATGCCATCCACGATCAGCGTATAGCTCTCGCCGATGTCAACGACGTTGATCGTAGTGGCGGAATTGGGATCATACCCGACTGAACCAGAACCTACGGTCTTATCTGAGTCGCTGAGGTCAATATCGATTGTGGCCATAGTTTCCTCCCCTGCATGGTAACGGGAGGTCCCACATCGTCCCCACCCGATTTGGCGTGGGCACATCATCCAGTTGGGTGATCCTGAGGCAACTAATTATCGAGAAATGCTTCCGACTTGTTTTGAATATGTGTCTTTTTCACCACCATGACGCTCTCTCCGCCACGCTGCCCTCCGCCCTCCCACCCTTCCAGGAAAGACCGCCGCCCTCGTCGTCCCAGCACACTCCTGATGGTGCTCATCTTTGAGGGACGCGACACAGCAGGAATGTTCGACCGCTGCATGGCACATATGCAGAAGGCTGCAAATCTACGCCACCGATATCAGTGCAGATGCCTGCGTGGTGAACTCATGCCGCAAACCTACTCTGCCTCCGCAAATAGAAGATCTGAGCTGTCAAACCAGCGATGAGAATGACAAGAAGACTGGCTTGGGAGCCTAGGAGAAGCGGCGATTTCAGATCTGTAACCAAGGGGTGGCCATCCGGAACACGGCGCAGAATTTCAGTAACGGTCGGCAACATCAGCAGAAACGCCGTCAGGCTGAGGAAGATCGTTTCAAGGTATGTACCCGCACGTCCAAAGCTCGAAATCCGCCCTACACCGTAGCCAGCAAGGAGGAGCAGGGTCGTCACCGCGCCGATGCCGTAGCTGACCGTCTCATGCGCAACGAGGAACACCGTGGTCGCCCCGATCAGCATCGAGACGAAGTAAGCAACACCCGCCGCTGACCGCGGCACAATCCGTCCATGGCGGGCAAACATATAGAGAGCCAGCGGAATGGCGGGCAGACTACCGAGCGTGTGAACCCAACCAAGGGGAGAAATTCCAAACACATCGATTTCCTTTGAGTTTAGCCGATTCCGACTGGTAGGTAGCAAACTGAAACAAGCCCATCGACAGCTTCCACAACCGGCTCGGTTTGTTCGAGCCATGAAGGATCATTCCTGCACGCATCGACGGGGCGGGCGCCGTCCGAACTTCCTGGTGCCCCGTCACGGCCCGGCGCCTTGGCGACGATCGGAGAGCGCGCACGAACCAGGATGGCGTCGGAGGTGGAAGTTGGATTGCCCATATCCATGCCTACCTCCTAGTAGGAAGTCTGTCAAATCGCTTGAGGAGAAAACGTTCCCGCCAGCAATCATTCCGGCCGAGCGGTTCAGGCAAGTTCCCCAAGATGCCGCCGGACCCATTTGGCTTCTTCCGATGCCGTACGCCGGAAATGTCGTTTGAAGTCACGACTGAACTGGGCCGGGCTAGCGTAGCCGACCGATGCCGCAATCTCCGCGACCGTCCTGTCATGGCGCGCGATCATCAGGCGTGCCTCATGCAGGCGCATCGCCTTCACATATTGCATGGGACTGCTACCTGTCAGCGTCTTGAAATGGACGTGGTAGGAGGGAACGCTCATGCCTGCTTCACTCGCCAGCGCGGCGACCGTGACCTGCGAGGTGTAGGTTTCTCGCAGCCGGGTGAGGCTCTGCACGATCCTCCCGGATGTACCTCGCTGCTGCAGGGCAGAGATCATCGCGCCACCTTGGGGGCCAATGAGCACACGGTAGTGCAACTCGCGCAGGATACTGCCGCCCAGAACGGCAAGCTCGACAGGATCGCGCAGCGCTCGCAGCAGGCGCAACACGACATCTTCGATACTCCGCTCCATTCGGCTCGACACTAGCCCCCTCACCCGGTCTGCCACCGGTTCGGAACGCCCTGTGCTCACTTGCGAGGCGATCTCGGCGGCCAGACGCATGTCGAACTCGACATAGACCGCAAGCAGGGGCCGCGCAGGGCTGGCCACGGATTCCATCCGGAATGGAACGGGGACCGGCACGGCGAGATAGTGCTCTTCGTCGTAGAGATAGACTTCCCCGTCAAGCAGACCTTGCTTGCGCCCTTGCAGGACGAACACTGCACCCGGCTTATAGAGCACGGGGATGTCGTGAAGGACCGCTTCGGTCCTGAGAATCCGGACTCTATCGAGCGCTGTCGGATTGTAGCCGTGGCAAGGCGCGAGGAATCCTGCCAAGTCGACCAGTTCGCAACGTTCCGGTCTCTCGTCGTCCGCCTTCATAGGATTTGGCAAGACATTCATAGTTTTCACGGTCGATGGCTGCCCCTCCGAAAATTATCTGTCATGGGCACCGCCCTATCAAGGAGAGACCATCAATCATGACACCCAAGATTTTATTCATTACCGGCGCGAACTCTGGTTTCGGCTTCGCAATCGCGGCGGCAGCGATCCGCCAGGGTCATAAGGTCATCGGTACCGTCCGCTCGGAACAGGCACGCACGACCCTCGTCAAACGCCTGCCGGCAGCGCGGCCCGTTCTGTGTGACGTGACGGAGTTCGACCGGATCGACAGCGTCGTCGCACAGACCGAAGAGGATCATGGACCGATCGATGTGCTGATCAACAATGCCGGCTACGGTCATGAGGGTATACTGGAGGAGTCGCCTATCGAGGAGATGCGACGTCAGTTCGACGTCAATGTCTTCGGCGCAGTCGCGGTCGCCAAGGCCTTCCTGCCGCGGTTCCGCCAGAGACGCAGCGGCTTTATCATCAACGTGACGTCGATGGGCGGCATGATCACCATGCCCGGCATTGCCTATTACTGCGGGAGCAAATTCGCCCTTCAAGGCATTTCCGAGGTCATGCGCGCGGAGATGGCACCGTTCGGCGTCCATGTGACGGCCTTGTGCCCCGGCTCCTTCCGGACGGACTGGGCGGGACGCTCGATGATCAGGACCGAGCGGGCGATCGCTGACTACGACGCGCTGTTCGATCCAATCCGTCAGGCAAGGCAGGCCAAGAGCGGCCGGCAGCTTGGCGATCCTGACAAGCTTGCGGCGGCCGTCATGCATCTGGTTGAATCGGACAACCCACCACCCCAACTCCTGCTCGGCAGCGACGCGCTGGGACTGGTGTCGGACAGGATCGAGCGCCTCGGGCGGGAGATCGAGGCCTGGAGGTCCGTGACCATGTCAACCGATGGCTGAAAACGTGGGATCAGGACAGGACTGAGAGGTGTTCCCACCCGCCCTTCATCCGGTCCGCAAATTCCGCTGCATGCCGGGACCTTTCTCTGGGCCGTTTTAAGGGCAATTGTCGACCTCGGCCCCAGAAATAGCCGTGCGCAACCGAAACAGGCGGGATTTCACGGCTTCGGTGTTAGGCGCGGCGATGAGGCCGTCAACCGGCAGCAGCGGCCATTACGAACCTTGCAGTCGGGCGATCAGATCTGTCGCACAGCATCGCGTGGATGGGTTAGTATGTGTCCTTCACGGAGCTCGCCAACGATGCCAGCCAGTGAGGTCCAGCCAGTCACGCTATCGGGCGAGCGCCTGCAGGTGACGGCACTGTTCTACGACATCGTTGGATCGGTGGAATTGATCACCCGCCTGGATCCGGAATTGGTCGCGACCATACAAAGGTCGCTGCACAACGAGGCGATATCCGCGATCCAGAAGTTTGGCGGCACCGTCCAGCAATTGCAGGGCGATGGTGGATGCGCCTATTTCGGCATTCCAACCCCTCAGGAGGATGCGGCCGAGTGTGCCGTCAATGCCGCCCTGGACCTGATCGCCCGGTGCAAACGACTACAACATGGGCAAGGCGAACGGTTGAAGGTTCGGATCGGCATTGCCACCAGCATGGTGGTCGTGGCGGCAACCCGGGGCACCAGCCTCCCCGGCCAGATCGAGGTGATCGGGATCGCTCCTGCCCTTGCGGCCCGCATCCAGGCGGATGCCGCTCCGAACAGCGTCGTCGTTGCCGATCCGACCTATCGTCTGACGCGCGGCGCTTTCGAATTCGAGCGGCTCGGAGAACACCTGCCGAAAGGTTTCTCCGAGCCAGTCGGTCTTTGGAGAGCGACCGCGCACAAGCCGATAGCCGATCGCTTCTCGGCAAGCCGCCGCGTCCACGCTCCGCTCATCGGCCGTGAGAAGGAACTGGAGTTCTGCCGTCAGCATTGGGCATTGGCTGGGGAACGAAAGGGGCGGCTTGTCGCGATTCACGGCGAAGCCGGCATCGGCAAGTCGCGCTTGGTCGCCGAACTTCGAAATGACATGTCGGCGTCTGTCCACGTCATCGTGCTCCAATGCAAGCCGCGCGGGGATATTCGTCCTCTTCACCCATTTCTGGACCATCTGGAACACGAACTGGGAGCTGCGGCCGGCGGCACCGAATTGTACGCACGCGTCCACGCTTATCTTCGCAGCCAACAACTCGACGTGTCGGAAGAAGGTGCGGAGGCCATCGCGTCCCTTTACCGACAACATATCGGCGTGCCGGCATCGGTCGACCTCGGCCTCGCGGCGGAGGACAACCGCGTGCGGAGCCAGAACGCGATGCTGCGCCTTCTGTGCGGACGTACCCATCCTTGCTTGATCGTCATCGAGGATTTCCACTGGGCCGACAGCCTTACCGCGGCGGTCGTGCAGCGGCTTCCGGCAGCCATTGGTGCCCTGCCCATACTGGCGGTGGTCACCGTTCGCGATGAGACAGGAGTTGATGGTATCGAAGGCGCCAACGTCTTCTCGCTGCCGCTTTCCCACCTCGACGCCGACGCGACATCGCAGCTTTGCCAGTCGATCTGGGGGGCCGATGCCCCCAATGATCTTGCTGCCTTTGTTCATGAGCGGAGCGATGGTGTCCCGCTTTTCGCCGAGCAGTTGACCTGCCTGCTCATGGAAACATCAGACAAGCAAACGCCCTCCTCCTCGTCGATCGATTGGAACCAGGCACTCCCTGCCGGTGGCATCTTGTCGTTGCAGGATCTCGTCGCGGCCCGTCTGTCCACCCTCGGCCCGTTGCGCAGGCTCGCCCAGGTCGCAGCAACCATCGGCCGCGAGTTCGATCTCGACCTCCTCGGCCTTCTCGTGGATTCCGAAGCCTTGGCGCTTCCGCTCGAACAAGCGGTGCGACAACTGGTGCGCGCTGGCATCTTCTCCGCGGGATCCACAGAGGCAGAGGCAACCTACCGCTTCCGACACGTGCTGATCCAAGAGGCCGCTTATGGAAGCCTGCTGAAGGCCGAGCGACGTCAATTGCAGGCACATATCATCCAGCTCGTCACCACGGGGGCCGTCCCTCCTCTCACCGACGACCTGCTCGCCTGGCACTACGAGCAAGCCGAGCGCCCGCTCGATGCGGCGCGATGCGCGATACGGGCCGCGGCTGGGTGCATTGCGCGTTCGGCCATGATCGAAGCGGACCGACTGTTGAATTTCGCCCAGCGGCAGCTGGAACAGATGGCCCCGGACATCGCCCATGACTTGCAGTTGGACCTGCTTTCGGCGCGCGGCCCGGTGGCGGCGGCGCTATTCGGCAGGGGCTCGCCGCAGGCCAGTGCGGTGTACGATCAGGGTGTCGCGCTTTGCGGGACGTCGGCTGCGCAGGATCGGGCGAGATGGTTCCCGCTCTATTGGGGCTGGTGGTTCACGGCGCCGAGCTACGAAGCCCAGAGGGCCCGCTCGGACATCATCGTCCGCGACCTCGAGACGACCGCCGATCCGGAAGTGCGGCTGCAATCGCTCCACTGCGCGTGGGCAACGAATTTCGACGCCGGCCGGCATGGCTATTGCCTCGATTGCATCAAGGCCGGACTGGCCCTCTACAACGAGCACCGCGCCCGCCTGGGCGGCTTTCGCTATGGTGGCCATGATGCCAAGGTCTGCGGCCTCGGCGAGCGCGCCCTTGCGCTGTGGTTCACCGGGGACGAGGCGGGTTCGGCCCACGCCATGAAGCAGGCGCTCGACTGGGCCGAACGGCTCGCCCATCCCGACAGCGTTTTCCACGCACTCGACTATGCCGTGGGGCTGTCGCGCTACCGGCATGATCTGCATGGCGCCATCTCCGTGGCCGAGCGCATGCGCGCCATCGCCGAGGAGCGGGTGCTGCCGGGCGGACGGGCCAAAGCGAAGCTGTTCGGGGGATGGGCCCGCGCCCTGCTCGGCGACGAGAAACAGGGCCTCGCCGAATTCAACGAAGGTTTCGCCTTGCAACGGGACATCGGCACGGAGGAAAACCTCCCGATCTACCAGGACATGGAAGCCGAACTGCTGGCGCAGGCTGGCGAGTTCGACGAAGCGCTGGCCATCGTGGACAGGGCAATCGCCGGCAGCGGCCAAAGCGGGCAGGTCTTCTGGCTGCCGGAACTCCATCGACGCCGCAGCCGCCTGCGCCACGCGCTGGGGGCGAGCGCAGAAGAGGCTGCCGCCGATCTCCACCGCGCCATCCAACTGGCGGAAAGCCACGCCGCCACCGCACTCGTCGCGCGCGCCCGGGCGGATCTCGGACAGCTCGGCCTTGCCGATGTTCCACCCCCATGATTACCGCCGATCCGCTCACGCCGGCCGGCCTGGTCGCCTCGCTGGCGCGTGAGCGCGCGCGCCCCGCCCTGTCGCCGGCCGAGAGCGACGCACGCACCGCGGCCCTCGTGCGCGGCGTTCTGGACCGGCGGCACCGCTTCGGCATCACCCGCCTCGGCTCGATTACGCGGCTCGATCGCACCGGCATCGTAGTGACGCAGGTGGTGCGCCCGCTTGCCCTGTCCAATGTCGTCTCGCAGGGCAAGGGCCTCGATCCCTGGCGCGCGGCTGCCTCGGGATTGATGGAGGCGCTGGAGAGCTGGTCCGGTGAGCAGATCGACCCGGCGCGGCTCACGACGCGGGCGGCCATCGACATGGAGGGCGAGCTGCGCCGGCTCTATGCCGGCAGCCTCGTCCATCGCAGCGATCCCGGCTGGGACCGGATCGCGCTGCGGTGGATCGACGGCTGGGACCTGTTCACCGACCGCTGCCTGCCGGTGCCGGCGGCGCTGGTGGATACTGTCTACACCTACCCCTCGCCGCATCCGGTGGCGTTTCCGCGCACCACGACCGGGCTGGCGGCGGCCGGAACGCTGCATGACGCCATCATCCATGCCGGTCTCGAGGTTCTGGAGCGGGCCGGCGTCGCCGCCGTCGCCCACGAGCCGCATTTCTTCGACCGCGCGCAACTTGCCGGCCCGGCGATCGGCGGGCCGCTATCGGCACGCCTGCTAGCCCGTCTCGACGACGCCGGGCTTGTCGCCGGCATCTGGCGCGTCGAGGCGGAGCATGGGCTTCCCATCTATTGGTGCCACGTCGTGGAGAAGGAAGGGACAGAAGAAGTCGCCCCGCTGCCCGGCGAGGGGTTCGGCTGCGATTTCACCCATGACGCCGCGCTGGCAAAAGCGCTGATGGAGGCCTGCCAGGCGCGGGCGACGGCAATCGCCGGCGCGCGGGAGGATATCACCCGCCGCTTCTACCCTGACCGGCACGATCGCAGCCGCATCGAGGACTGGCGCCGCCGGATTCTCGGTAGCGCCGCCCATTCCACGCCGCCGCGGGAGGTGACGGCACCTGCAGGCGCGGCCGAAGCGCTCGACCGTCTGCTCCGGGCGCTTGCGAGCACCGGTGCGCAGGCCGCGCTCGTCGTGCCGCTGTTCCACCTCCTTGAGCCGGAGATTTACGTTCTGCGGCTTGTCGCGCCGCCGCTGCGCCATGTTCCCGCGGGGATGGCCTGATGACATCGCGGGAGGACATCGTCGTATTCCTCGGTCCCACTCTGCCGCGAGAGCGCGCGATGGAGTGCCTGGAGGCGACCTATCTGCCGCCCGCCGAGCAGGGCTCGCTGGTCCGGGCCGTGCGGGCGCTGAAGCCAAGGCTGGTGGTGCTGATCGACGGCAGCTTCTCCCGCGTGCCCGCCGTCCGGCACAAGGAAATCCTCTGGACCCTGGCGCAGAATATCCCGGTGTTCGGCGCCGCGAGCATCGGCGCGGTGCGCGCGGCGGAACTGGCCGCCGTGGGCATGCAGGGCCATGGGCTGATCTATCGCTGGTACCGTCGTACGCCTTTGGCGGATGATGACGAGGTGGCGGTGGCGATGATGCCGACCGAACTCGGTGCTGCGCCGCTCAGTGACGCCCTCATCAATATCCGCCTGACATTGGGCGCCGCCCGCCGCGCCGGGATCCTCAGCGAGGCGCTGAGGCGTGCCATGGAGACCCTCGCACGCCGCACCTACTTCATCGATCGGCTCTATGCGCCGCTCATCGCCTCGGCCCGGAACAGGCTGCCAGTCGAGACCCATGCCGAGCTCGACAACTTCGAACGCTGGTGGCCCCACCACGCCATCGACCAGAAACGGGCCGATGCCATCGGCCTGCTGCGGCGGCTCGCGGCCACACCGGACGTGCCCGGCCCACCGGCCGTGCGGACGGCCTTCCGCCTCACCGAAGCCTGGGCCTATGACCTCGACGCCGCCGGCCTTCTCACATCGGACATAGCCGACATCCCGTAAGTACAATCGCGATCATGACAGCGACGGTGCAACATGCCAGCCTGTGCAACGCTGGGTGGAGACCGACCATGTATGGCGGGAGCGCAGTGCGAGCGACGACACACGCTGACATCGCCCGGCTCGGCACGCGTTTCCTCGTCTTTCCCCAACCCTCCTTCATTCCCGGCTATGAGCGCCCCGAAACCGTCTGGATTTCCACGCCGCTCGGCGGCGTGACCGCCGGGCCGGCGGATCATCGCATGTATGTCGTCGATCCCGTCGGCATGAAGCTGCCCTACCAATCCCCCTATCTCCCGCCTTACACGGGGCGCACCTACCCGCCCGTCATGCCCGGACCGGACGGGCATTTCGACCGGCTGCCGATCGGCTCGCGGGAATTTCAGGCCGCTCACGTCTTCGCCTGCGTGCGGCGGGTGCTCGACATCTGCGAAAGCTATTGGGGCGAGGAAATCCCGTGGTTCTTCCAGCCGACCTATGAGCGGCTGGAGATCGTACCGCAGCTCGACTGGGACAATGCCCAATCCGGCTTCGGCTTTCTCGAGCTCGGCGAGGAGCGCATCCGTACCGATCCGCAACCTTTCGCCCTCAACTTCGATGCTGTGGCCCACGAAGTCGGCCATCTCGTGCTGTTCGGCGCCATGGGGGTGCCGCGGCGCGAGCCTCCACGGGAATATTTCGCCTATCACGAGGCGGTCTCAGACTTCATCGCCCTGCTCGGCCTGCTGCATTTCGATACCGCGCTCGACCTGATCCTCCGGCGGACCCGCGGCAATCTGCTGCTCACCAACGAGTTCGACCGCCTCGCCGAGCTGAGTGACGAGAAGGAGGTACGGCGCTTCAATCATTCGCTCAAGATGGCGGATGTCGGCCGCGAAGTGCACGACCTTTCCAAGCCCTTCGCCGGCGCGCTGTTCGACACGCTGATCGAGATCTACCAGCTGCTCCTGTTCGAGCGCGGCCTTTCCGATCTCGACCCCCGCACCTTCTGGAACCTGCGCAGCGAATTACCGGAGGAGCGGCTCGAACAGGAGCTTTCCGCATCGCTGATCGACACTGAGCGCCGCCATTTCGCGGCGAAGGCCGTGCTTGAGGAGGCGCGGGACGTTCTCGGTAGCACCTTGCTGGGTTCGTGGCGGCTGCTGGACCCTGCGCAGCTGACCTATGCCGACGCCGCCGAGGCTCTGATCCGCACCGCCGGCAAGGGCGGTGCCCGCCGCTTTGCCGACCGCTTTGAAGCCTGTCTCGCCTGGCGTGGCGTTCTGCGGGCGCCAGGACGGATATGGCCCTTAAGGCCTTGAGAGGAAGGGACCGCCTGGCGGTTCGGGAACAGCGAAGGAGTGACCACCATGCTGTCAGACACGACGCCGGCGCCACCGGAGCCCCCCGTCTACCGGCCCGACGAGATCCTGCTCTACGGCGTGAAGCTCAATGCCGGCTACAACTTCGCCGACATACCGTTCGACCTCGGCGGCGGACCGGAGCGACCCGGCATCGTCCTGCGTCTCCAGGCCCACAAGGCGGAAGACGCGCCGGATGCGCGGCCGCTCGGCGACGAACGGGTGTCCTTCGTCGTTGCCTATGGCTATGCCTTCGAGGGCAGCTGCTACCGCTTCGACCGCCCGCGCCTGTTGCTGCTGGCGCCGGCCGTCGCCGGCCGCAAGGCCGAGGGCTGCGGCTTCGACGAGTCGTACCAGATGTGGCGCATCACCTCGAAGACCATGCTGCTCGACGCCTCCATCGCCACCGGACTGGCGGAAGAGCTGATCCTCGCCGCCAATCTCCCCGGCAATCGCCTGCCGAACACCTATGGAAATCACATGGAGCTCGCCCATCGCAGCGGGCGGCTCAACCGAGGTGGCGGATCGTAGCGGAGCATGAGAGCGGCAGGCCGTAACCGGGCCTGCCGGGATGGCGATCAGCCGCCTTGCCGCTCCCGCTCGCGGATGGCGGCGAGATTGCCCTGGAGGCGTCTCGCCATGAGCCGCATCACTGAAAGAGCCATCGGCGGGAACTCGGCCAGCAGCGACAGGAACACCTCCTTGCGCAGCTGCAGGGCCTCGACGGATGTGGTCGCGACGACGGTGGCCGAGCGGGGATCGCCGGTGACGAGCCCCATCTCGCCGACGATGGCGTGATGCGCGACGGCCGAGGCGCGTACCGGCGGCCCGCCATCGGCTTCGATCAGTATGTCGACCGATCCGGAGACCAGCACATAGGCGACCTCGGATTCGTCGCCCTGGCGGAAGAGGACGTCGCCGGTGGTGAAGACGACGCGTTCGCTGGTGAAGGCGAGCAGCTTCAGCTGGGCCGTGTCGAGATCGGCAAAGATCGACACCGAGCGCAGGGCGCGGATTTCCTCCTCGCGCTCGGGTGAGACGCCGCCTGCCGGCGGCGGCGTCTCGGCGGGAGCCGGGGCGTCGGCGGGTGCCACCGTGCCCGCCGCATCCTGCACGGCGGCCAGCCGCGCGCCCTCGAACGCGACATGCAGGTCGTAGCCGGGATCGCCGCTCAGATCGCCGCCCGCCACGACCAGCGTGCGGCCGGCCATGGCGGCGCGGATGCGGCCGAGGATCTGCTGTCCCTCGGTGCGGCTGAAGGCCCCGAAAGCATGGTTGAGGATAAGCAGCTCGGGCTGCTTGATCAGGCCGCGCGCCAGACCGAGCTGTGTCTTCATCGCCGGAAACAGCAGCCGGCCAGCATAGCCCGCTGGCTGTTCGAGACCCCATCGATAGACATCGGCATCGAGGCCGAGTTCCTCCAGCGTTTCGCGGATCACGGTATCGGCAGCATCCTGCGCACCCGATCCAAACAGCAGATTGTCGCGCAAAGGCGCGGTGGCGCAGTATTCGCGCGGGTCGTAGAAGGCGATCGACGTATCGGACGCCGAAACGGCCCATGCGTGGAAAGCCGCGCGCGCCGCCAGCAGGCGCTTCTCCATGTCGCCCTCCAGCAGACCGAGGCGATGGCGCGGTTCGACATAGAGAAAGGCAAGCCCGAGCAGCCGCGTGCGATCCCCCTCGAGGGCGGCGCCAGCCTCGAAACGGCCGAGCACTTCGCGATATCCGGCAAAGTCCTCGCTCTCGATGAAGGAAAAGCGTTCGAACAGCACATGGCCGGGCGGGAGGTCGCGGAAGATCTCGACCATCGTGGCCGCCATCCGGTGCCCGATCTCGATCAGCGGCGCCAACAGCTCCAGCCCTGCGAGCAGACGGCGGACCGGCGCGTGGCCGGCGAGATCGGCCCCGACGAAGGCGGGATCGTTCGGCACGCCGAACAGGATGTTCTCGCCGATGGTCGCGTTGCGGATGTAGCGCTCCGGCGCATAGGGCTCGATCGCCGCACCGGCGCCGCGCGCGGCAAGCGCATTGCCTATGCGGGTGCGCAGCTCGAAAATGCGCCTGATGATCTCACCCGGCGCCTCGACATCCAGCTTGCGCGCAAGGCCGAGACGAAACACCGGCTCGGCCAGCCCGACGATCCGCAGCACCGCCAGCAATCTGCCTGACAACTCAGCATCGTCGACGGCAGCGGCGCGAGACGGATCGATGGCCCAACCGGAGCCCCCCTCCTCCCCGGCCGCCACGCGCCGCAGACTGTAGAGGATGTTGTCGCGCAGGCTGCCGTCGAGGATCACCGGCTCGGGGCCGATATAGGTGATGAGGCGGCCACGGGCCTCGCGGGACAGGGAAGCCAGCGGAACGCCGGCCAGCGTCAGCGTGCCGTCGCGCGCCGTGAGCCCGCCGCCCAGCAACTGGGCGAGGATGCCGGCTCCTTGACCCGCTTCTCCCGAAAGGGCGATGTGCCGTTGCATCGGCAGGGTGAGAGTGAGGCGATCCAGCACGCAGTCCCCGGTCGGGGTCACCACGGTGAGGCCGCGCGCCACGATGGCGCCTTGGAAGGGAAGAGCTGCGACCTCGCCACCATCCGCGGCCGGCGGGCGCGTGAAGTCTTCGCGCTTCAGCCCGAAATGCTCGACCACCTGCTGGAATTTCGCCTCGACATCGAGCCGCTGCTGGTCCCAGTCGATGAGGTCCTTCACCGGCGGCGGCAAATCGCGATAGGCGGCGATGACGGCGATGAGCTGGCCGAGATCGAGGCGCCCGGTGAGGGCGAAGAAGCCTCCCACCGCGTAGAACAGGAAGGGGGTGATCTGCGCCAACAGGTTGTTGAGCATCTTGACCGCGAATTTGCGCTCATACAGCCGGTAGCGAATGCCGAAGAGATGCTCCAGCAGTTGCGATACCTGGCTCTTCTCGACGGCGGACGTCCCGTGATTTGCGATCTCGCCGATGCTCTCCACGACCTCGCCGATCTTGCCGGCAAAGGCGCGCGACACGACCTGGCGCTGGCGGCCAAGCCGGATCTGCTCGCGCCGCAGCCGCGGAATGATGGTGCCCTGCACGAGGATCATGCCCAGCGCGATCAGGCCGAGCCAAAGGTTCTGCACCAGAATGAACAGCAAAGCGGTCAGCGCCTGCCCGCCGAGGAACACCGGCTGGACGAACGCGTCGCCGACGAAGCCGCCGATCGGCTCGACCTCGTCCTTGATGACGGTCGCGGCCTCGGAGGGCTTGATGCGCTGGAACGCCTCGGGCCTGAAGCCGAGCAGCGCCGAGAACAGGTCGAAGCGCAGGCGCTGGAGCAGCCGCTCGCCCAACGCACCCTTGCGCATGTTGACGACGTATTTGAACCCGCCATTGATCAGCACCAGCAGCAGGAATATCCCGGACAGGACGAAGAGATAGGAGATCCGATCGAGCCACACGCCCTCGAAAAGCGTGCGGGTGCCGCCAAGCGCCGCCGGCAGGTCTAGCGTGACATGGAACAGACGGGCGGTTTCCTGTCCCGCGGGGAACGCCCTTCCCTGCAAGGCATCGGAGATGATGTATTTCGGAAGGTCGAGGGAGAGATAATAGAAGGGAAGCGACAGGCAGACGATGACCAGGATCTTCACCTGCTCGCGCCGGCTATTTCTCCAGATATAATCGAATATTCCGATCATATCTTCAAGCTGCATGCAAAGAGGAGCCGGCCGGCGCTCTCCCCCGCGCCGTCGCGCGGACAAGCGGGCGCCCGAGCCGCGAGGACCGCTCTTGCCGGCCCGCCGGCGGGAGATTCTGCGAACGCAATACGGGACATGGCCTGCCCAGCGCAGCTTTTCCAGCGTCATCATAGCAGATCGCGCCGACCGGTGGCAGCGTAGGGGTCGACGCCGCCCCGTCCACCTGGCGGCGCGACGCCACTCCTGCGAACCGGAGGCAACATCTTCCGCCGCCGCGCCGGTGCGACTATGATCGGCGGTGTCTGAATGAAGCTTTGTTCCGCTGGGTGCGGTGGCTGCCATGCCGGTCGCAGGCCGAAACGAACTCCCCTCGCAGCCGCTCGCCATCCGCCGGGCAGCCGCCGATGTGCGCCGGCGCGACGTCCTCGCCTCCATGGTCGCCTTGTGCACCCTGCCCATGGGCATTGCGTCGGCGCGCGCGCAACCCTCTGCCTTGCCGGTGATCGGCTATCTCGGCTCCGAGAGCCCGGAACGCTATGCCAGCCGCCTCGGTGCCTTCGCCGAGGGCCTGGCCGAGGCCGGCTATGTCGAAGGCCGCGACGTCTCCATGCTGTTCCGCTGGGCAGACGGAACCTATCACCAGCTGCCGGCGCTGGCCAAGGAACTCGCGGCCGCCGGCGTCACGGTGATGGTCGCGCCGGGCGGCGCGGAAGTGGCGCTGGCGGCGAAATCCGCCACCAGCGCCATCCCGATCGTGTTCGAACTCGGCGGCGATCCGGTGGCGCTGGGCCTCGTGGCCAGTCTCGCCCGGCCGGGCGGCAACATGACCGGGGTGACGAGCCTGAGCGTCGAGGTCTCGCGCAAGCGGCTGGAATTCATGCGCGAGCTGTTCCCGCAGGAGAAGCTCTTCGCGGTCGCGGCCAATCCGACCAGCCCGACGGCGACATCCCAGCTGGCCAATCTCGACGCCGCGGCCGCGGCGCTCGGCGTCGAGCTGCGGGTACTGAACGCCAATAATTCAGAGGCGTTCGAGGCGCTGTTCACCGCGACACGCGATATGGGCGCCGGCGGGCTGGTTTTCACCTCCGATCCCTATTTCGCCTATCGCAGCCGGCGGCTTGCCGAACTCGCCACGCAACATAGCGTCGCGACCATCACCCAGTCGCGCGACTTCCCGCTGGCCGGCGGCCTGATGAGCTATGGCGGTGACTTCCTGCAATCGCACCGCCACACCGGCATCTATGCCGGCCGCATCCTCAAGGGCGAGAAACCGTCCGATCTACCGGTGCAGCGTGTCACCAAGGTGGAGCTGTTCATCAATCTCAAGGCCGCGCAGGCGCTGGGACTCTCCGTTCCGCCCGCCCTGGTGGGCAGCGCCGACATGGTGATCGAATAATACGGACAGCCCGTCGAACCTGCCCTCCCGTGAGGCGGCGGACAAACCGGGAGAGCGACCAAAGGGACCTGACGGTGACCAGAGGACCTACCTCTCTACGCTCTTCGCTGTTCACGAAATACTTCCTCGCCCTGTTCGTGGCGGCGGTGGTGCCGCTTCTGGTCGCCGGCGGCAGCGAGGCCTGGTTCGGCTATCGCGACCAGCGCGACCGGCTGAGCGACCTGCTCGATTCCGAGGCGCGGCTGGCGGCCTTCAAGATCCAGTACTTCCTGCAAGGAATCAGCGACCAATTGGAGTGGATGGTACAGTTGCCCTGGTCGCCCGGCGCCGACGAGCGAAGACGGCTCGACGGGCTGCGGCTGTTGCGGCAGGTGCAGCCCGTGATGAGCCTGCGCCTCGTCGACGGCGCCGGCCGCGAGCGGCTCTTCGTCTCGCGCATCGGCCTGAACCGCGTCGAGAGTGGCGACGACTATTCCGACGATCCCGCGGTGATCGGCGCGACCGCCCACGGGGCCTGGTTCGGGCCGGTGATCTTCCAGGGCGGCTCCGAGCCTTTCATGACCGTGGCGGTGGCGGGAAATCGCTCGGCCGCGGGCGTGGCCATCGCCGAGGTGAACCTGAAGTTCATCTGGGAAATCATCTCCGCCATTCACGTCGGCCGGACCGGGGAAGCCTTCGTGCTCGACGCACCCGGCCGCCTGGTGGCCCATCCCGACATCAGCCTGGTGCTGCGCGCCGACGATGCCTCCGCCCGGCCGCTTCAGCTCCTGCGTTCCGCGATCATGGAGCGGCCCGGCCAAGCAGCCGCCGGCCGCGACACCGGGGGGACCGCAGTAATGGCGGCGATGGCGCCGATCCCGATGGTGGAATGGAGCGTCATCGTGAAACAGCCGGTGACGGAGGCGTTCGGGCCGATCTATGCGGCGCTGTGGCGGACCGGCATCCTGCTCGTCGCCGGCACGCTCTTCGCCGCCTTGCTGGCCTACTGGCTGTCGCAGCGCATGATCGGGCCGATCCACCAGCTGGAAGACGGGGTCGCCCGCATCGGCGCCGGCCAGTTCGACCATCGCATCCGGCTCGCCACCGGCGACGAACTCGAACGCCTCGCTGGGCGGTTCAACCGGATGGCCGGGGAGCTCGCCGTCTCGCAGGAGCGCTCGCAGCGGATCAGCCGGCTCAAGCGCTTCCTTGCGCCGCAGGTCGCCGAGCTGATCGAGCGCAGCGGCGACGAGAGGGTTCTCGACGGACGCCGGGTCGAGGTGGTGGCGGTGTTCTGCGACCTGCGCGGCTTCACCGCCTTTTCCGCGCAGGCGCAGCCGGAAACCATCATCGGTGTGCTCGGCGCCTATTACGACGCGGTCGAACGGGTGATCGCGATGTATGAGGCGACGCTCACCAGCTTCTCGGGCGACGGCATCATGGCGCTGGTGAATGCGCCGGTCGCCTGCCCGGACCCGGCCCAACGCGCGGTCTCCATGGCCCGCGCCATGCAGGGCTGCGTTCAGGCCCTTCTCGTCGAGTGGCGCGCCGCAGGGCACGAACTCGGATTCGGCGTCGGGCTGGCGATGGGGCCGGCGACGGTGGGACGGATCGGCTCCGAGGGCCGCCTGGACTATACGGCGGTGGGCAATGTGGTGAACCTCGCCTCCCGACTGTGCGCGAGCGCGAAAGATCGAGAGATCCTGCTCGACCGCACCGTCGCCCGCGCGGTTGGCGACACCGTCGCCCTCACCGAATTGGAAGCGCGGCCTTTGAAGGGATTTGCCCGGCACGTTCCCGTCTTCGCCGTCGACACGCAGCGACACGAGGTTCCCGGGCACAGCGCATCTACGGCGATCGGAGACAGGGAGCTTCGGTCCGGAGCATCGGCCGATGGCGGCGGCCGCCTTCGATAAATCGACGCGGGAAAGTGCAGGCCGGCAAAGCTAGCTTGAATGCGCGTGGGTTCGGCGTGCGGATGGACGCCATGTCTCGTTGCAGCGCTGCGACGCATTTTCGCCCGAAGGCAGGAAGGTGGGCGGATTATTCCTCGGCGGCGGCGGTACGGATGAGCGCCCCGAGCAGGCCCTTGCGCTTGGCCTCGTAGTAATAGCCGCTGGCATAGAGCTGCACCGCCCGCCTCTCGTCGCGGCCTGCAACCCGGTACGCATTGGCAAGATAGGCGGCCGCATAGGCCATGTTGACCTCGGCGTCGAGAAGATCCCTCGGCGCGCCACGGAAGCCGAGCCCACGCGCGGTATCGACGCGAATCTGCATCAATCCCCAATAAGGGCCATGGCGCTTGCTCGGGTCGAAATTGCTCTCCCGCCAGGCGACGCGGCGCAAAAGCCGCGCGGGAACGTCGAAGCGCTGGGCGTAGCGCTCGATCAGCAACTCGATGCGCGGGGGCGCGCGGTCGGACGTCGCCCGGCCGGTGACG
This sequence comes from Ancylobacter sp. 3268, assembly GCF_031456575.1. Classification (NCBI taxonomy): domain Bacteria; kingdom Pseudomonadati; phylum Pseudomonadota; class Alphaproteobacteria; order Hyphomicrobiales; family Xanthobacteraceae; genus Ancylobacter; species Ancylobacter sp. 3268. The sequence continues at coordinate 57,819 of NZ_JAVDUX010000008.1, read as the reverse complement.
GGCTCGGGAGTGTCTTCGATGGCCCGCGCGGCATCCTCCGCAGGAGGGCTCGGATCCTCGCTGGCGGCGGCGTCGCGCAGCGCCGTGGTCCCGTCCGGCGCGGCCTCCTCCAGTGGGGCCACCTCTGCCGGCGCATACGACATCGGCGCGCCAAGGCGCCGGGGCGGCAGCGGCACCAGCGATGCCATGACGATCTCGCGCTTCTCGGCGAGGCGCTTTGGCGGCAGGGGAACGGATGAGGAAATCGCGGTGGAGGGGATCGCAACGGCAGCGGCCGGCTCGCCGGGCCGGGACGCCGACGGGGAAACCGCGATCTCCCGGCGGAAGACTTCGGTCTCGGCGCTTGCCAGAGCCCAAGCAACGAACCTCCCGCCGGGCGGTGCCCCGTGCGGCGGTTCCGTCAGCCAAACCGCATAGGAAGGCGCCACAAGGCCGACGGAACTGCGAGCGACAGGCATCAGGATCATGACCGGCACAGCCGCATCGGCAGATGGCCAGAAGAGCTGAGACGTGGACGCCGACGGCTCCGCCAGAGCCGCATGAGCCGGCGGCACCGGCCCGGGCTCATCGGCAGCCCATGCCGGCGGCGATGCGCCGGAAAAAGCGGCGCAGACAAGCGGGCCTGCCAGCGCGAGCACCGCGACCGCCAGAGGCCTTCCGCCCAACCATCGCTGTGTTGCTCGCCATTCCACGCCGCTGCCTAGCACAATTCGCTAAAGGTTGAAACGCTGCAGGCCCGCTTCCAGCCGTCGCGGGAGCGAGGGGAACGGGCCGCCCGCACCTTGGCGAGGTGAAAACCGGCGCGCGGCGCAGCTGATCGCGAACGCGTACCCGTTCCAGGCGGCAGAGCCCGGCGGGCCGCGAGCGACCGAGATGAAACCATGTGGGCGCGTTTCCAGCGAGACCCGCCGCCATCTAATCGAGGATCCCAAGGCGGTCTATGGCGAGGCGGCCGAACTCGTGCCCTCGTCAGGCGGTTCCTCTACGACCAGTCCACCTTCGCCGAGAGGCGATGAACGGGCGCGGCAGCAACCCTTATGCCGGAAGGGACTTCGAAGGGCGCCCCGCCGGCCAGGGGCGGCCCGCAGGCTCTCTTCGAACGGTCGGACAGAAGGGATCGCAAATTTGCCGCCGGAACTCTGCCCCCTCTCCCGCCGGCCAGGAAAGGGGCAGGCATTCCGGCCTCGGCCTTCAGCTCAGAGCAGCGACTTGCGCAGCATCATGTGGATGCCCTTATTGCCGTCGACCAGCTGCGTCACCCGCAGATTGCCGGCCAGCGAGCACAGCATATAGGCCTGGTTGCGGGAGAGATTGGTACGCTCGCAGATGTGCTTGACCATTTCCCGCGTCGCCTGCTTGGCGGCGTCATCGAGATCCTCGTCGAGCCCGATGGAGATGAGATGCGTCGCACTCTCCGCAAAGGGCCAGTCAAGCTCCATGTCCTTGCGCACGGTGAGGCGGAACGTGCCGGTGACGCCGGTCTCCAGCGCGGTGATGCACACCTCGCCGTCACCCTGCACACCGTGGCCGTCGCCGGCGAAGAACAGCGCGCCCTCATTGAACACCGGCAGATAGAGGGTGGTGCCGGCGCGCAGTTCCTTGTTGTCCATGTTGCCGCCGAAGGCGCGCGGCACCGGCGATCCGCACCGGCCCCAGGCCGGCGGCGGCGCGGTGGCGATGATGCCGAAGAACGGGTCGAGCGGAATCTCGGTGCCCCACGGCATGACGCACACATTCCTGGCGTGATCGACCACGGGATGGATGGTCTCGTAATCGGTGAACTCGGCCGGCAGCGTACCCAGCAGCGGCAGGATGGAGACGAAGCCCCAGTCCTGACGCACCTTGACGTCGAGAATGTCGACCTGGAGGACGTCGCCCGGCTTGGCGTCCTTCACATGTACCGGGCCGGTGATGAAATGGGGCCCGGCGCCCTGCGGCAGCGTGTCGAGTGCCAGCTGATAGTCTGCCGGCACCGGAAGATCGTCGGGCAGCGTCTCCTTGCCGCCGGCGGGGAAGGAGTGCAGCGTGACCACATCTCCCGACGCCACTTCGAGGACGGGCGGAGTCGAGCTGTCGAGATATCCCCAGACCATGTTTTCCGGCGTGGCGGGGATTTCAAAGCGGCGCGACATGGGAACTCCTGATGCGTTGCGCGAAAGCGGGTTCAGACGGCGATGAAGCGGGTCAGACGTTCCCGATCCATCGTTGTTGCACGGCCGGTCTCGACGATCGCGCCGCGGGAAAGGATGACGAAGGCGTCGGCCGTCTCGATGGCGAAATCCAGATACTGCTCGACCAGCAGGATCGAGATGCGCCCCTTGAGCGAGCGCAGCACCTCGCCGATGAGCGCGACGATATTGGGCTGGATGCCTTCGGTCGGCTCATCGAGGATGAGCAGCCTCGGTTGGGTGACCAGAGCACGCGCGAGCGCAAGCTGCTGCTGCTGGCCGCCGGAGAGCGCGCCGCCGGAGCGCTTCCACATCTCGCGAAGCACCGGAAAGTGGCTGATCGCCTCTTCCATGACCGGGCTGCCATAGGTGCCATGGGCGCGCGCCGCCGCCTCGATGTTCTCGCCCACCGTCAACTCGGCGAAGATCTCCCGTCCCTGCGGCACATAGGCGAGGCCGGCTCGCGAACGCCGGTTGGGGGACCAGAAGGTGGCGTCCGCCCCATCGATCATCACCCGCCCGCCGGTCGGGGCGAGCAAACCCATCAGGCATTTGAGCAGCGTGGTCTTTCCAGCGCCATTGCGGCCGAGCACCGCCAGGCATTCGCCCGGCGCGATCTCGAAGCCGACCTGCCGCAGCACCTGAGCCGAACCGTAATGCTGGTCGAGAGCCTCCACACGGAACTGCATGTCAGCGCCCCAGATAGACGTCGACGACCGCAGCGTCGGCGCGCACCCTGTCCATCGAACCCTCGAACAGCGTGCGGCCCTCATGAAGCACGGTCACGCGGTCGGCGATGCGCTCGACGAAATCCATATCGTGCTCGACGACGATGATGGCGCGGTCCGGCCGCACCAGCGCGCGCACCAGTTTCGCGGTGCGCCCGGTCTCCTCGTCGGTGAGGCCGGCGACCGGCTCGTCGAGCATCAGCACGCTCGGATCGGAGGCGATCACCATGCCGATCTCGAGCCACTGCTTCTGGCCATGGCTGAGCTCGCCGGCGAGGCGGGTGGACTGCCCGGTGAGCCCGACCGTCTCCAGCACCTCGCCGATCCGGTCATCGAGCGCGGGCGTATCGAGACGCGGGCGGAAGCCGACATCGGCGCCGATGGCGATATGCTGGCGCACGGTGAGCCCCTCGAACACGCTCGGCTTCTGGAACTTGCGGCGCAACCCGGCACGGGCGATGGCGGCTTCGCTCGTCTGGGTGAGGTCGAGGGCGCCGTTAAAGAGGATGCGCCCCTGCTTCGGCCGGGTAATGCCGGAGATCACATCGAGCAGGGTCGTCTTGCCGGCGCCGTTGGGGCCGATGACGGCGCGCACCTCGCCATAGTCGATGGCGAGCGACAGGTCGTCGATGGCGCGAAAGCTGCCGAAGCGGACGGTGAGGCCGTCGACGAGAAGGGCGGTGAGGCTCATGGGCGCGCCTCCTCCATCTCTTCAGCCATGCGCTTGGGGCCCATCGGCCGGGTCAGCCTGAATTTGGCGAGGTCCATCAAACCGTTGGGAAAGACCAGCACGACGAGGACGATCAGCCCGGAGAGGATGAAGGGCCAGATCTCCGGCGCGGCCGAGGACAGCCAGAACTTCACCGCATTGACCAGCAGCGCGCCGATGACCGCGCCGACCAGGTGCCCGCGCCCGCCAATGGCCACCCAGACCGCGATCTCCAGCGACAATTCGGGCGAGAGCACGCGTGGATTGATGATGCCCACCTGCGGCACGTAGAGCATGCCCGCGACCATGGCGATCAGCGCCGAGAGGCACCAGACGAGGAGCTTGAGCCGCAGCGTCTCGTAGCCGAGCGTGCGCAGCCGGGTCTCGTCATCGCGCGTGGCCAGCATCAGCGCGCCGAAGCGGCTTCTAACCAATTGACGGCACAGCAAAAGCACCAGCGCCAGCACCACCAGCGACGCGACCGCCAGCGCGGTGATCATGGAGCTGGTGCCCATCTGCCAGCCGAACAGGACGGAGAAGCCGGTCATGCCGTTATTGCCGCCGAAGCCGGTGTCGTTGCGGAACATCAGCAGCATGGCGACATAGACCAGCGCCTGGGTGATGATGGCGAAATAGACGCCGCCCACGCGCGAGCGGAAGGACACGTAGCCGAAGATGCCGGAGATCAACAGCGTCACCGCCGTCGCAACGGCGAGTGCATAAGGGAAAAAATCGAACCCGGCCCAGTAGAAGGGAAAGTCCTTCCAGCCCATGAACTGGAGGAAATCCGGCACCGTGCCCGTCACCACGAAGGAGTGCTTGAGCAGATACATCGCCATCACATAGCCACCGAGAGCGAAGAACAGCCCGTGGCCCAGCGATAATATGCCGAGATAGCCCCAGATCAGGTCGAGCGAGATGGCGAGCACGGCGAAGGCCGCGAGCTGGCCGATGGCGTTGGCGAGGTAGCGGGATATTTCCAGCGGCGTGCCGGACAGCGCCGGCAGCGCCAGCGCGACCATGAGGATGAGTGCAGTGAGGTGTACGATGGGACCGATGCGCCCGAGCCGGATCATTTACGGCGCCCCTTCACGGCGAACAGGCCTTCCGGCCGCCATTGCAGGAAGCCGATGATCATCAGAAGCACGATGACCTTGGCGGCGACGGCGCCCCACAGCGGCTCGATCAGCACGTTGATCTGGCCGATGCCCAGGGCGGCGACCACCGTCCCGGCGATGGTGCCGACCCCGCCGAGCACCACCACCATGAAGCTGTCGATGATGAAGTTCTGCCCCATTTGCGGATTCACCGAATAGATCGGCGACAATGCCAGCCCCGCCAGACCGGCGAGGCCGGAGCCGAAGCCGAAGGCCATCATGTCGACGCGTCGCGTCGGGATGCCGATGCACGCCGCCATGTCGCGGTTCTGCGTCACCGCGCGGATGTTGAGCCCCAGCGGCGTCCGGCGCACCACGCCCCAGGTCAGCGCCAGCGTCACCACGGCGAAGGCGATGGCGAACATGCGGTTCCAGGTGAAGATGAAATCGCCGATGACCGGCACCCCGCCCGATACGTAGAACGGCGTCTCGAACTGCATGTTCTGGGTGCCGAAGATCACCCGCACGAGGTTGACGAGGAACAGGCTCACCGCCCAGGTGGCGAGCAGGCTCATCAGCGGGCGCTTGTAGAGATGGCGCAGCAGCAGCGCCTCCAGCGCGATGCCGATGGCGGCGGTGGCCAGGAAGGCGACGGGGATGGCGAGGACGAGATACCAGTCGAGCAGCGCCGGCGCCGCCACCCGCAGCCCCTGCTGCACCAGCCAGGTGACATAGGCGCCGATCATGATCAATTCGCCCTGGGCGAGGTTGATGACGCCCATCAGCCCGAAAATGATGGCAAGGCCGATGGCCGCCATGAACAGGATCGAGGCGAAGCTCAGGCCGTTATAGAGCGTGGCCAGCGTATCGCCGAGGGCGATGCCCCGCTCGATGCGCGCGGTCGCGGCGTCCACCGCCCGGCGGAACTCGGGGTTCGCGGCATAGACCGGGTCGCTCGCCAGCGCCGCGATGCGGGTCAGCGCGCGCCGGCTCGGCGTCTCCGCCACCCGGCCGATGGCGCGGATGCGGGCGGCAGGATCGGAGGCGTTGAGCGCGGCGGTCTGGGCGAGGGTGTCGATCTGCTCCTTGAGCCCGGCATCGCTTTCCGCCGCGGCGGCGGTGTCGAGCAGCCCCTCGGGAATCTGCGCCGGGCGGCGCTCCAGCGTCTTCAGCGCGGCCGCGCGCTGGGCGATGTCGGGCGCGCCGCGCAGGGCGAAGGCGGCATCGGCCAGTTCGAAGACCGGGCGATTCTTGAGGCTGAGCAGCGGCGAACGGGGCGTGCCGGCGGCGGCGCGGGGCGTGCGACTCACCGCATCGAGCCCGCCTTCATCGAGCACGGCGCCGGCATCGTCGCAGCCCAGCTTACGGTCGATGACGGCGCGGGCGAGCGGCGCGGCGAAGGCACGGTCCTGCGCACTGCCCGAGGCGGCGGTCGCAACGAGCGCGGCACCGGCCCGGCCCATCGCGCCGGCGTCGCCGCACAATTCCTGCACGAGACCCGCGCGGTCCAGCGTGTCCGCGCGGAGCCCGGGAGCGAACAGCAGGCCGGCCAGCAGGCCGGCGGCGGCGGTGAGACGCGCAAGCTTCATCGGGAACTCAGAAGGGCCGAACTCGGCCGGGAACGATGCCGGGTACCGGGCGCTCGACGCATCATGGCCGGGCGGATCCCGGCCATCCACGTCCTGCGAAGATGCGAAGGCGAACCGGACGACAGGATCCCCGGGCCGAGCCCGGGGACGTGGCGCGAGCGGCGTGCCGCCCGGTCGCGGAGCCCTCCCGCTCAGCCATAGGGGCTGAACGGCACGGGCTTGGGCGTATCCTTGGACTGCCAGAGGATATCGAAGCCCTGCTTGTCGTTGACCGAGCCGATGAACACGCCGCGGGCGACGTAGTTGTTCTCACCGGTCATCGAGATCTTGTAGCCCGACGGGCAGTCGAAGGTGAGGCCGGCGAAGGCCTTGGAGACTTCCGGCACCTCGAAGGAACCCGCCTTCGCCGCCGCCATCGCCCACAGATGCACGGAATCGTAGGCGGAGACCATCGGATCGATGGACACCGTGCCGCTGAAGGGCACGTTCTTCGCCTTCACATAGCCGGCCCAGTTCTTCAGGAAGGCCTCATTGGCCGGGCCCTTGGCGTTCTGCAGATAGGCCCAGCAATTGAGGTGGCCGACCAGCTTGGCGGTGTCGAGGCCTTCGAGGTCGGCCTCCACCATATCGAGGCCCAGCACCGGAATATCGGTGGCGAGGATGCCCTGATTGGCGAATTCGCGCATGAAGTCCGGGATCGAGTTGCCGACCACGGTGAGGATGACCACCGGCTGGCCGCCGCCCTGGTCGGCGAAGGCGCGGATCTGGTTCACCAGCGTCTGGAAGTTGGAGAAGCCGAAGGGGACGTATTCTTCCTTCCACGCGGTCTCCGGGATGCCCTTGGATTTGAAGTAACCCTTGAGCTGCTTGTTGATCGTGCGCGGCCACACATAGTCCGAGCCCAGCATGAAGAAGCGCTTGGCGGAGACGCCTTCCTCGCCCATCAGGTAGTCGACGGCAGGCAGCACCGAGCTCGCCGGCGGCGAATTCACATAGACGACGTTCTTGGAGTTCTCATCGCCCTCGAAATGCAGCGGGTAGTAGAGCAGCCCGTTCTCCTGCTCGACCACCGGCAGCACGGTCTTGCGCGACACCGAGGTCCAGCAGCCGAACAGCGCGGAAACCTTTTCCTGCTGCAGCATCTGCTTGGCGGTCTGGGCGTAGAGCGGCCAGTCGGAAGCGGGGTCGGAGACCAGCACGTCGATGGTGCGGCCATTGACGCCGCCCTTGGCGTTGATCTCGTCGGCGGCCATCTTCACCACGTAGTTCAGCCGGCCTTCGAGATTGGCCATGGTGCCGGATGAGGAGAAGAGGCAGCCGAGCTTGACCGGGCCGGACTGCGCCTGCGCGCCGCGCAGATAGGCCGGCATGGCGAGGGGGGAGGCCAGCCCGGCGGCGGCGACGCCGCCCGCCTGCAGAAAGGAACGCCGCGTGAACTTGACCATGGACGACACCTCAGGGGGTTCGGAAGATGAGGCGAATTCTGTTGCGGCCGGCTCCACGCGCAACTTCATATAATGTTCAGCCCTGCCCAATGGCGCGGCAAAGACGCGGTGGCTGCTTGCATTCTGGCACGATTGCCAGAATGCCCGGCCACGGCTGGCCGGGGCGGTGCCGACCGATCGCCGGCCGGCGCCGGCTCCGCCCATGGCCGGACGCAGGGGCCGAGGGCACCAAGTTGCGCACAATTCAGGCGTTTATCCCTCGGAGGGATGGTCTATAGTATGCCCATATTACGTGCATGCTCAGGCGACGGGCGGCTGGCGGTCGCTGTGCGCCATCGCCCGTGAAGGCCTGGCCTTCGGATCTCGAAATGACCGCCATCTGATCCGTCAACGATCCCGGAGGACCGATCCGATGCGACACTCACAGTTCACCGATGCCGAAATTCTCCACCTCATCGGCGAGGCGGATGCCGGGGTTCCGGTCGATGAAATCTGCCGCACCGCGCGTGTGTCGCTGCGCACCTTCTATCGCTGGCGCCGGCGCTTCGGCGGGCTGAGCGTCCCGGCCGTGCTGCAGATGAAGGAACTGGAGGCGGAGAACCGTCGGCTACGCTCCATGGTGAGCAATCTCGCCGAGCGCCTCAAGGGGCCGGCGCTCGGCGAAGCGGCGCATCTTCCCGGCCGCCCCGCGCGGGCAACGGCGCCGCTGCCTCCCGCGCGCGCCTCCGTGCTCGCCGCCGAACGCTGTGGCGGCGCCGTGGTAGGCCGCTTCGCCTCGGTGCGCGTCACCCGGTGAGCAGGACGCGCGAGGCCGCGGCAGCCGCAGAGCGCGGCTGACCGCCCCGCGGCGGCGCCGGGGCGGAAACCACGGGACGGGTTCGGAGCAAAAAATGCTGCCCCGCCGGCGGCCAGTCGGCCACACCGCAGGCCCGGCCGCTCCGCTAGGACCATCTCGGCCGGCAGGCCGGATCTCAGTTCTTGGCGGCGACGGCCTGCATGACTTCGGTGGTCATGGTGTCATGCTCGACAAGGAAGGCCGCCAGATCCTCGCGCCCCCGCCATACCGCGCCGAAACCACGCTCCTTCATGCCCTTTTGGAAGGTCTCGCTGTCGAAAGCCTTCCTGATCGCGGCCTCGATGGTCACGGCGAGGGCCGGATCGATGCCGGCCGGCCCGGCGATGGCGCGCCAGGTGCCGCCGGTATAGGCCTTGCCGGTCTGTTCCGCGACCGTCGCGACATTCGGGTAGCGCTCCAGCCGCGCGTCGCTCATGACGCCGATCGAGCGAACCTTGCCGGCCGACGCGAGCGCATCGGTCTCCGGCAGGGAGCACAGCACGATATCGACGCCGCCCGAGGCAAGCTCCTGCAGGCCCGCCGCCGAGCCCTGCGCGGGGATCAGGTTGACCTTGGCGACCTCGACACCCTGATCCATCAGCAGCGAGAGAAAGGGTATGTCCCAGCTGGCGTTGCAGGTGCCGCCGCATGAGATCTTCAGGCTCGCCGGGTCTTTGCGAAGCTGCCCGATGACGTCGTTGACCGTCTTCAGCGGCGAATCCTGCGCCACATGGATCGCCGCCGGATCGGCGTTGAACTGCGCGATGGGCGTGAAGCTGGCCGGGGTGAAGCTGGCCTGGCCGGCGAGGCGATATTGCGCAAAGGGCGACAGCTGCCCCAGCGTGTAGCCATCGGGCGCGGCGCGCGTGTAGTTGGTCATGCCGACCACGCCGGAAGCCTGGGGCTGGTTCACCACCGTGAAGGGCTGCTTGAGATTGGCTTCCAGCTCGCGCGCGAGCAGGCGCATGGTGAAATCGCTGCCGCCGCCGGCACCGGCGATCACGATCAGCGTGACGGGTCGTTCCGGCCACTCCGCGCGGGCAGGCGCGCTCGCCGCGCATGCGACCGAAACCAGCGCGGCGGCGGCCAGACGGCGGTACATCCTCATGCATGCGACGGCGATCATAGCATCCTCCCTGTGCACCCGGCCGGAGTGCCGGCGGGTGACATTTTATGAATTCATTCATTCCGCAATATGGGATATCAGTCAACAGACCTCCCTATCCATCATAGCTATTTCAACGATATCTTTCTTGACAATGCCATCATCGACTACATGATATTCCCACAATATGGGATTCAATAACATGAGAGGAAGCCCCGATGGGCGCACAGCTGACCGGCATCATCCCCCCCATTCCGACCCCCTTCCGGGCGGATGGAACCATTGACGAGGCCGCGTTCCGCGGGGTGGTCCGGTTCATGCTGTCGAAGGGCGTGCACGGCCTGTGCATCGGCGGCAGCACCGGCGAAGGGCACACCTACACGACCGAGGAACTCGTCCGGCTGAACGCGATCGGCTGCGAGGAAGCGAAAGGCCGGGTGCCGGTCGTTGCCGGCGTCATCGTCAACTCCACCCGCGAAGCCATCGCCAAGGTGGAGGCGCTGGCCCATCTTCCGCTTGCCGGGCTCCAGGTCACGCCCGTGCATTACGTCTTCAAGCCGACCGAAGACGCCACCTATGCCCATTTCGAGGCGCTGGCCGGCGCTACCGACGTGCCGATCGTCATCTACAATGTCGTGCCGTGGAATTATCTGTCCCCGGCGCTGCTGGTGCGCATCATGAAAGGCATCGACGGCGTGGTCGGGGTCAAGCAGAGCGCGGGCGACCTCAAGCTCATGGCCGACCTGCTGAATGCCGAGCTGCCCGGCAAGATCGTGCTGACGGCGGTCGACGCGCTGCTCTACCCCTCCTTCGCCTTGGGCGCCCACGGTACCATCGCCGCCAATCCGGCGGCGGTGCCGGGCGTGACCGTGAGCCTGTGGAACGCGGTCAAGGCCGGGGACCATGCGCGCGGGCTCGCCATTCATCGCGCCCTGCTCACCTTCTGGAACACCATCAATGGCGACAACCTGCCGGCCTGCGTGAAATATGCACTGACGTTGCAGGGGTGCGACGGCGGCCTGCCACGCATGCCGATGCCGATCCCCTCCCCCGAGCAGAAGGCCCGCATCGAGGCGGCGCTGCCGGCCGTGCTCAAATACGACGTCGAAGCCCTGCGCGACGCGGCCGAATGAGCCACCCGACCTGACCGGACGCAAAGGCGGCCGCCCCGGCGCGCCGCCTTTGCGCTTTGAAAGGCAAGGAGTTTACCGCCGGCGACCTTGCCCCGTGGAGCATTTCCGAGCGGAGGGGAGTCCGGCCCGCGTGAAGAAAATGCGATAAAATAAAGAGTTAGGGCGATTTCGCGATTCGGGGGCGCGCGAAACTGCTCTATATAGTCGGTGAGTTGTGGCGCGGACCGTGTGCAGCGCGAGAGCGAGTCTGTTTTGGAAACCAAGAACGTCAAGTCTGCCGGCAAGCTGCTCGCCGTGCTGGAATGCTTCTCAAGCGTCGACAAGCGGCTCTCCGTCGGCGAGATCGCCCGCCGCACCGACCTGCCGCGCAGTACCGCGCATCGGCTGATCCTGGCGTTGAAGGAGATCGGCTTTCTCGAACAGGACCGCTCGCGTGACGAGTATCGGCTGGGCATCAAATTGTTCGAGCTGGGCTCGATCGTCCTCAACAACATGGACTTGCACCGCGAGGCGCGGCCCTTCGTCGACGCGCTGACGGTGGCGACGCGCGAGGCGGCGCATCTGTGCGTCTTCGACGGCCTGCGCATGGTTTTCGTCGAGCGCTCCTCCGGCGGACGCAGCGGCGAAAACAACGCCACCATCACCATGGAATCCTCGCCGTGCCACTGCACCGGCGTCGGCAAGGCCTCCCTGGCCTTCCAGCCTCCGGCCGTGATCGACCGGGTGATCGGCCTCGGCCTCAGCGCCTATACGCGCAACACCATCACCGATCCCGACCGACTGAGGGCGGAACTGGAGCAGATCCGCGAACGCGGCTACGCCATCGACCGCGGCGAGATCGAGATCGACCGCAACTGCGTGGCGGCGCCGATCCGCGACAGCACGGGAAAGGTCTTCGCCGCCCTGAGCTGCACCGGGCCGGCGAGCCGGATGACGGCCGAGCGCCTCGCGGAGATCGCGCCGCTGGTGGTGAACCACGCCGATTCCATTTCCTGGCGGCTCGGCTGGCGGCGCGATACCGGCGGCGGCGAGGCCCGGCCCCGCCGGGCGCGCACCCCTCGCACCCCGGCGGCACTGTCCTGAACCATCACCTCCGGCGGCGGAACGCATCCTCCTGACGCCGTCACGCAGAGCCGTTCGCGCGCGGGCTCGTGGAGGGGAGCGCTTCTTCCTGTCCCTCCTTCGCCCGCGCGGACCGCGACGCCGCCAGGTTCAGCAACAGCACCAGCGCCCAGGCTCCGAGCGTGATGACGCCGAGCGTGCCGCCGATCGGCCGGTCGAAGAACGCCACCGGGTTGCCGTTGGCCTTCATCATCGTCGTCATGAAGTTCTGCTCCAGCATCGGCCCGAGGATCAAGCCGAGGATGGCCGGCGCCAGCGGTATCTCGTTGGACTCCATGACATAACCCACGAGGCCGAACACCAGCATGAGCACCACGCCGAACATCACATTGTCGGCCGAGAACGCACCGACGATGCAGAACAGCAGGATGACCGGCGAGATGAAGACCGCCGGCACGTTCAGGATGGCTCCATAAGCGCGGATGCACGCAAGGCCGAGCGGGATCATCAGCAGGTTGGCGATGAAGAAGATGCTGAAGATGGCATAGATGACGCCCGGATTGTTGATGAAGATCGTCGGACCGGGATTGACCCCCTTGAGGAACATCACGCTGATGACGATCGCCGTGATGGCGTCTCCCGGAATGCCGAAGACGGTGGCGGGAATATAGGCTCCGCCCAACGCCGCATTGTTGGCCGCGCCGGAGGACATGATGCGCTCGACCTTCTCGAACTCCTTGTCTCCGCCGCGCCGCCCCTTCTGCACGCGGCGCTCGACCGCATAGGACACCCAGGCCGCGACATCCGCCCCCGCCCCCGGCAAGGCGCCGATCAAGGTTCCGATGCCGCTGCCGCGCACCAGGCCAAAGCGATGGTTCCAGAGCATGCGCGTCATTCCCGAGCAGATCTGGCCGATGGCCGGCCGCCGGGCGGCGGTGGAAACTTCGAAGAAGGCCCCACGCAGCAGCTCGGAAATCGCGAACAGGCCGATCAACACCGGAATGAGGCTGAGTCCGCCCAACATGTCCGGCACGCCGAAAGTAAAGCGCGGCATGCCGGCGATCGGGTCCATACCGACCATCGCCAATGCCAGACCAAGGAAGAGCGACAGCAGACCCTTCAGAATCGAGGAGCCGCCGATGACGATGGCGCAGGAGACGCCCAGCACGCCGAGCCAGAAATATTCCACGCTGGAGAAATGCAGCGCGACTTCGGCCAGCGAAGGTGCCGCGAAGGCGAGCACGACGGCGCTCAACAGGCCGCCGACGACCGAGGAAAAGAGCCCGGCGCCCAGAGACAGCCCGGCCTTGCCGGCCATGGTGAGCGAATAGGCGTCGTCGGTGTAGGCGGCCGAGGCCGGCGTTCCCGGCATGCGCATCAGCGCGCCGGGAATATCGCCGGCGAAGATCGCCATCGCCGAGGCGGTGATGATCGCGCCGATGGCCGGCACCGGCTCCATGAACATCACGATCGGCACCATCAGCGCGGTCGCCATCAGGGCGGTCAGGCCCGGGATCGCCCCCATGAAGAGACCGAACACCGCCGAGGCCAGCAGGACGAGCCACAGATGGCCATCGGCAAGCAGCGAGAAGACGCTGGATATGGTCACCATATCAACCACCCGGAGACATCGCGGAGCGGGCCCCAGGGCAGGGGCATGTGAAGGAGGGAGGCGAAGAAGACGGTAAACAGCACCGACACTGCCAGGGCGACCGGGGCGCCGTGGCGCAGCTTCAGCCCGGCGAGGGTGAACAGCGCCGCGAGAATGACGGCTGCGGCAAGGACGAAGCCCAGCGTGTCGGCCGCGAGCACATAGAAGAGGATCGCCGACGGGATGGCGGCGAAACGAAGCCATGCGCCCTTGCCGGAGACGGCCGGAAGCTCGGCGAGTGGTTCGCGGCGGCCGGCGCGCAGGCCGTTCCAGGCCACGGCGCCGCCGATCAGAACGAGGCCGCCGCCGATGAGCGAGGGAAAGAAGCCCGGCCCGTAGGCGAGATGCCGGGCACCGTGCAGACCGGCCGCATAGACGAGCATGAACACGCCGAAAAGCGCGAAGATGCCGCCGGTGATGCTGTCGTGGATCTTCATGATTCCTCCACCCTCGGCGACGGGCCTGCCCGCCGGCCCCCTAGCCGGACCCCGCGGGAAACCTCGGCGGGTCAGTTCGAGCCGGCGCGGCCGAGCGCTTTCATCACGCGGTCGGTGTCGGCCTCGTGCTTTTTCATCAGTGCCGTCACCTCGGCGGTGTCGAGCCACTTCACCCCGAACTTCGCCTTGGCCATCGCCTCGCGGAAGGCGGCGCTCTCCACCGCCTGCTTCATCGCCGCCTCCCAGACCCGCGCGGCCTCGGGCGACATCTTCGCCGGGCCGCCCAGCGCCCGCCAGGTACCGCCGTCGATCGCGACGCCGATCGCCTGCTTCGTGGTCGGCACGCTTTCAAAGCCGGCCACCGGCTCGGGGCTGAGCACGCCGAGAGCCCGCACCCGCCCCGCGCCGGTCAGCGCCGCGGCCTCGGGCAGCGAGGCGGTCTGGAAATCGACCCCGCCGGCCGCAAGTTCGGTCAGGCCGTTGGCGGCGCCCTGCCCCGGTATCCAGTTCACCTTGCCGACGTCGATGCCGTAATCGAGCATCATGCCGGCCACCGGGATATCCCAGACGCTGCCGCATCCGCCGCTGCAATGGACCTTATAGGCCGCCGGATCCGCCTTGATGGCGTCCAGCGCGGTCTTCAGATCCTTGAAGGGCGAATTCTGCCCGACCAGCAGGGCGGAGGAATCGCCGTTGAAATTGGCGATGGGCGTGAAGTCGGCAAGCGTGAAGTCGGCGGCGCCGCTGGCCTTGTAGCCGGCATAGGGGAAGAGCAGGCCGACCGTATAGCCGTCCGGCTTGGCGTTCTTGAGCGAGGTGAGCCCGACGACGCCGCCCCCCTGCCCCTGGTTCACGATGGTGATCGGCTGCTTGAGAACGGCTTCCAGTTCGCGAGCAAGAAAACGCATGGTGGTGTCGCCGCCGCCGCCGGCGCCGGCCGGCACGATGATCGTCAGCGGCCGCTCGGGAAAACCGGCCAGCGCCGGAAGGGGCACAAGGGCAGCGGCGAGCGCCGCCGCGCAGACTCGGATCAAGCGCATTCCATCCTCCCACTCTTATGCTTTTCCCCAGCGGTACCGGATTAGATTGGAGAGGTCAATCCCACATTGCGGTTTACGAAATGACGTTCCCATTCGTCATTTTATGATCTTGCGTACCATTCATCACACTCATATCCCGAAATGCAGGATATGCATCGCAGGCGATCGTTCCCTAGCCGTCAGCGCCCCGACCCGGCGAGCCCGGGATACATCTTGCCGGGATTCATGATGCCGGCGGGATCCAGCGCCCGCTTGATGCGCTCCATGAGCCGGACGCCCTCGCCGTGTTCGGCCTCCATATGCACCATCTTGTGGCTGCCGATGCCGTGCTCGCCCGAACAGGTTCCGCCATGGGCCAGGGCACGGCGGGCGGTGCGGAAGGCGAGGCCTTCGGCACGCGCGGCCTCGTCCGCGTCGGCAGGGTCGAACAGGATGCCCAGATGGAAATTGCCGTCGCCGACATGGCCGACAATGGGGGCGACGAGGCCGGTTTCCTCGATGTCGGCGGCGGTTTCCAGCAAGCAATCCGCCAGTTCGGAGATCGGCACGCAGGCATCCGTGCCCATGATGCTCCGCCCGGAGCCCAGCGCCATGACCGCATGGTAGGAATTGTGCCGCGCCTTCCACAGCCGGCTGCGCTCTTCCGGGCTCGAGGCGAAGTCGAATGCCGTCCCGCCATACTCATCGGCGATGTCCCGCATGAGGGCGATTTCCTCCGCGACGGCGGCCGGCGTTCCGTGGAATTCGAGGAACAGCGCCGGCGCTTGCGCATAGTCCAGCTTTGAATACAGGATGCAGGCACGCATCTGCGCGGCGTCGAGCAGCTCGATCCGCGCCGGCCGAACCCCCGATTGCAGCGACGCCACCACCGTGCCGATGGCGGAGGCGAGATCCGGAAACTGGCACACCGCGGCGCTGATCTGGTCGGGCACGCCGTGCAAGCGAAGCTGGATTTCCGTGATGACGCCGAGCGTCCCCTCGCTGCCGACATAAAGATGGGTGAGGTCCAGCCCGGCCGACGACTTGCGGGCCCGGCTGCCGGTGCGCACGATGTCGCCCTGCGGGGTGACGACCGTCAGGCCGAGAATGTTCTCGCGCATGGTGCCATAGCGCACCGCATTGGTGCCGGAGGCGCGGGTGGAGGCCATGCCGCCGATGGTGGCGTCGGCGCCGGGATCGACAGGAAAGAACAGGCCACTGCCGCGCAGATGGGCGTTGAGCGCCTCACGGGTGACGCCCGCCTGCACCCGGCAGTCCATCGCCTCCGGCGAGATGGCGAGCACATGGTCGAAGCGGGCCATATCGAGCGACACGCCGCCCGCCAGTGCCGCCACCTGCCCTTCCAGCGAGGATCCGGCGCCGAACGGCGTCACCGGGACGCCGTTCGCGTTGCACAAGGCGAGAATGGCGGCGACCTCCTCGTTGTTTTCGGGGAAGACGACGATGTCCGGCATGCCGGACACCGGAACGCCTTCGCCATGGCTGTGCTGCTCGCGCACCGTGCGGTTGAGCACGGCGCGCGCGCCGAAGCGGGCAAGGAGCACCGCCAATGTTTCGTCGAGGGAGGTGCTGCAAGAAGGACTGGGGGATGTCGTCATCGTCGTCCCGATGGGTCTGGCGTCACCGGCCGACCGGCTCGGCGACGACCGAGTCGAGCAGGCGGACAAAGGCGAGCATGCCGGGATCGTCGAGCCCGATCGTCTTCTCGCCGAACATGCGGGCGCGGCCGAGCCGGTTCGGCCGGTTGCGGAACTGCGCCAGCGTATCCCTGGCGGCCGCGACCGAGCGGGACGCCGCCTCCTCGCCGCTCGATGCGCCGTCGAGGGCGAGAGCGACCGCGTCGATCATGTCGACGACCGTCTTGTCGCCGAGATTGGCCCCGCCGCGGGCCATCATCTGGTCGCGCAGGGCCGCCACATGGCCGCCGAGGTCGCTCCACGCGATCTCGGACCGTCCTTTCGTCGCCTTCGCCAGCGTCATCATCGCCACGGTGACCAGCGTGCCGAGGCTGGAGCCGGTCGCGCTCGCACAGGTCTTCGCATAGGCCTGAAAGGTGGCGCCGAGATCGGCGCCGTCCTCGACATCGAGGGCCGCCAGCGCCTGGAACAGGCGCTGCAGCATCACCCCGGTATCGCCATCGCCCAGCTTGCCATCGGCGGCGTTGAGCTCGTCATGCGCGCGGGAGGCGCCGGCGGCGGCGCGCCGAATGGCGCCGTGGACGGCAAGGGAGGTGATGCTCATGACACCCTCCAGAACGGGCAATCGCAGGGAGCCGCCAGCAGCGCCTCGCGCTCGGCGTCGAGATGAAGGAGACTGATCGACATGCCGGCCATCTCCATGGAGGTCACATAGGGGCCGACGAGCGGGCGCACGATCTCGTATCCCTCGCTCTTCAGCCGTTGCGCGACGCGCCTATAGGCGATGAACAGCTCCTCGAGCGGTGTCGCCCCGAGGCTGTTGACCAGCACCGAGACGCGCGCGGAGGGCACGGGGACCGGATCGGCGAGCAGGCGCGCGATCATTTCGTCGACGATCTCATCGATCGGCCGGAGGGTGTCGCGCCAGATGCCGGGCTCGCCATGGATGCCCATGCCCATCTCGATCTCGTCGTCGCCGATGGTGAAGCTCGGTGCCGCCGCCCCCGGGATCCGGCACGAGGAGAGAGCGACGCCGATGGTACGGCAGGCGTCGACGGCCGCCTGGGTGACCTCGGTCACCTCGGCGAGGTCGGCACCGCGTGCTGCCATCGCCCCGGCGATCTTGTAGGCGTAGACGATGCCCGCGACGCCGCGGCGCTTGCCGGCCTCCTGCGCACCGGCCGAGGCGATGTCGTCCGTGCCGAGCACGGTCGTCGTCGCGATTCCGTCCATCTCCAGCAGCTCGCCGGCCAGATCGAAATTCATCCGGTCGCCGCCGTAATTGCCGTAGAGGCGCAGCACGCCCTTCCCGCCGTCGGCGGCCTTGATCGCGCTCACGCAGGAAGCGACCGACGGACCGGCGAAGACGTCGCCGATCGCACAGGCGTCGAGAAGGCCGGAGCCGACATAGCCGGTGAACAGCGGGAGATGGCCGGAGCCACCTCCCGACACGATGCCGACCTTGCCGGCCACCGGCGCATGGCGGGTGCGAATGATCCGGTCTTCGCGCACGAGGGTGGGATGAGCGGCCACCAGCCCGTCCAGCATCTCGTTCACGAAGGCGTCGGGCGCGTTCATCAGCTTCTTCATGAGCGTCCTCCTTCCCGCACCGCGCTCACACGTCGTATTCGAGCAGCGCGGGCAGCGTGCGCTCGATCGCGGCGCGGGTCGCGGCATCCGGCATCGGCATCGGCTGGCGGGAGACGCCGCAATCGAGGCCCTGGAGCTGAAGCGAATATTTCACGCAGGCCGGCAGGTTGCCGTGCGGCAGCACGGACCAATAGTTGACGAGCCGGTGATGAATGGCGAGCGCGGTCTCGTCGTCCTTCTGCTTGACCGCGTTCCACAGCCGCACGCAGGGACCGGGCGCCGCCGTCGGCGAGGCCGCCAGCGTGCCGTGCGCGCCGAACTGGAAGCAGGAATAGAGCAGGTTGTCGACCGCCGCGAGGATCACCTTGTCCTTCGGCGCATTGGCCACGAGTTCGGCTGTGCGGGTGATGTGGCCCTGGCTCTGCTTGATGCCGACCACCAGCGGAAGCTCATTGAGGATGCGCAGCACCAGAGGCGTCGACAGCAGGTTCCACGGGATGACGTTATAGAGCAGCACCGGGGTCTGCAGCGCCTCGGTGACGGTCTTGAAGTGGCCGAAATTGGAATCGTCGTCCGGCTGGAACACATAGAAGACCGGGGTGACCTGCAGCGCGTCGACCTTCAGGTCGGCGATCAGTTCGCCGCGCTTGATGACCTCGCGGGTCGAATTGGCGATGATGCCGGCGACGACGGGCACGCGGCCGGCCACTTCATCGACGGTGATCTCGCCGAGGCGGCGGAATTCCTCCAGCTCCAGCGCATGGCCCTCGCCGGTCGAACCGCCGAAGCAGAGGCCATGCACGCCTTTGCCGAGCATGAAGCGGATCTGGTTGCGGAACTTGGCCTCGTCAATGTCGCCCTTGGCGTCGAAGGGCGTGGTCAGCGCGGGAATGATGCCGTGAAACTTGGTCATGGCGTTGGGCATACCTCTTTTGGGAACAGGTGGTGGAAAACGGCATCAGGCGCCGAGATAGGCGTCGCGGACGTGCTCGTCCTGCAGCAGTTCGTCGGCATGGCCCTCGAGAGCGACGCTGCCGCCCTCGAGGACATATCCATAGTCGGCTACGCCGAGGGCGGCGTAGGCGTTCTGCTCGACGATGATCACGGTTCTTCCCCCTTCCGCGATGCGGCGGATGGAGCGGAACATCTCCGTCGTGAGCTTGGGCGAGAGACCCATCGAGGGTTCGTCGAGCAGCAGCAGGCGCGGCCCGGCCATCAGCCCGCGCCCGATGGCGAGCGCCTGCTGCTCGCCGCCGGACAGCACCCCGCCCAGGTCTGCCGCCTTGCGCTTGAGGACGGGGAACAGCTCGAACACCTCGTCGCGGGTGGCTGCGATCCCTGCCTTGTCGTGCCGGCGCGCATAGGCGCCGACATCGAGGTTCTCCATCACGGTCAGCGTGCTGAAAATCCGCCGGCGCTGCGGCACGCAGGCGATGCCGCCGGCGACGATCTGCTCGATGGAGCGGGCGGCGAGCGGCTGGCCAAGGAAGCTCACCGTGCCGCCGGACGGCTTCAGCCTGCCGATGATCAGGTTGAGCGTCGTCGATTTGCCGGCGCCGTTGGCGCCGATGATGGCGGCGACCTCGCCGCGCTCCACGCGGATGGACAGATCGAAGAGGACCTGGGCCTTCCCGTAGAACACGTCGACATGCGACAGTTCCAGCTCGGCGGGTTCCGGTGCGACGATGTTGAGCACGGCGATGCCCCGCTTGTCAGTAGCTGACGGCGGACCGGACGACCGGACGGCCGCCCTTGATCTCGACGATGTTCACCTGGTTGTTGCAATCGCCGCTCGGCGTGCAGTGATAGCCGGCAAGCAGGCCGTCATACTTCACGGAATTGAAGGCGTCGCGGATCTTGGCCACATCGGCGGACCCGGCGGCGTTGATCGCCTTGGCGGCAAGGATGGTGGCGTCGTAATAGGTCGCCGACCACACGTCCGGCGCCATCTTGAAGCGCTCCTCATACTTCTTCACGAAGGCCTGCACCGCCGGGTTCGGATCGGTCGGCACGAAATAGGAGGCGCTCATCGCCCCTTCCGCGCTGCGGCCCGCGAGCTTGAGGAACGCCTCCTCGCTGAGCACCGCGCCGGCGAACTGGAAGGGCAGGCCGAACTGCTTGGCCTGCTTCACGATCAGCGCGGCATCGGTGTCGTGCGCCCACAGGATGACGAGTTCGGCACCCGCCTTCTGCAGCTTGGCGAGCTGGGCGGAATAGTCCTTGTCGTTCGGATTGTGGCTCTCCACCGCGACCGGCTTGAGGCCGAGCGCGGCCATCTGCGCCACCACGCGGGCCTGCCCCGACTTGCCGAAATCGTCATTGGCATAGAAGACGGCGATCTTCTCGCCCGCCTTCAGCTCCTTCTGGGCGTAGTCGATGAGCGCCTTGGCCTGCACATTGTCGTTGGAACGGGTGCGGATGACGAAGTTGCAGCCGCTATTGGTGACGGGCACACCGGTGGCGCCGGTGACGGAGACCACCTTGCCGTTGCAGTACACGTTCTGCGTGGCCATCTGCGTGACCGAATAGTGCGGGCCGATCATCACCGGCGTCTGGTGCACCTGCATGATCTTGTTCACGGCGTTGATGGCGCCGTTGGTGTTGTCGCCCTGGTCGTCCTCGAAGACCACCTTCAGCGGCTTGCCGAGCACGCCGCCCGCGGCATTGATCTCGTCCACCGCGAGCTCGACGCCCTGCTTGAAATTGCGCCCGACAAGGGCCTTCGGCCCCGTCATCGGCAGCGAGACGCCGATCAGCGCGTCCTGCGCCCAGGCCCCGCCCAGCGGCAGCGCGGCGAGGATCAGGCCGGCACCCGCCGCCGCCCGGAGGCGTTGCCAGCCGCCCGCGTTACGTTCCTTCATGATCGTCCCTCCCTTATGTATTTGTATTGTTTGGTTTTGCTGGTGGTGTCCGGCCCGTTCAGCCCCGCACGACGACAGGACTGGCGGAGCGGCGCCGGATCCGGCGCGGCATCGCATCCGCGGATGCATCGGCACGCTCGCCGAGATAGGCCTCGACGACGGCCTGGGTCTCCATGACGGCGGCCGGCGGACCGTCGGCAATGAGATCGCCCAGATTGAGCACGACGACCCGGTCACACATGCTGGTGACGAGCTTGATACGGTGCTCGACCACCAGGACGGTCATGCCCTGATCGCGCAGGTTCTTCAGGATCTGCGCGAGTTCGAGCACCAGCCCGCCGCGCAGGCCGGCAGCCGGCTCGTCGAGCAGCAGGATCTTCGGCCGGGCGACAATGGCCCGCGCCATCTCGACCAGACGGCTCTGGCCGAAGGAGAGGTCGCGTGCCCGGCGCATGGCGAGGTGCCGCACGCCCATCTGGTCGAGCGCCGCGAGGGCCGCCGCCCGGATCGCCGCCTCGCCGCTTGCCTCGCCGGCCACCGGCCTCCACGCCACCATGACGTTTTCCAGCACGGTCATGGATTCCCACAGGCGCACATTCTGGAAGATGCGGGCGACGCCGAGCGCGTGGATGTCCCATGGCGGACGGTTTTCGATCCGGCCGGCCTCGAGCTCGATCGCGCCTTCGACATGCACCACGCCGGAGCAGGCATTGATCATCGTCGACTTGCCCGACCCGTTCGGGCCGATGACGCCGAGAATTTCGCCCCGCCGCACCTCGAACGACACGTCGTTGAGGGCGCGCACGCCGCCAAAGCTGCGCGAGACATCGCGCAGGCGCATCAGCGTCCCGCCGTCCGGCTCCGCGGCCGTTCGGCGCGCGGTCGAGGACGTGGCGGCGATTGCATGGGCGAGGCTGAGCGGACCCGCCGGCGCGGGAACCTCCGCCTCGCGGCCTCTGGTGAGGAAATCGCCGCACAGCCAGTCGGCGACGACGCCGAGCCCCTTCGGCCAGACCAGCATGATGACGACCACGCCCGCGCCGAACGCAGCCATGTAGTAGGTCTGCAGGTCGCGCAGCGCCTCGGGCAGCACGGTGACGACGAAGGCGCCGAGCATCGTGCCCGGGATCGAGCCGAGGCCGCCGATCACCACCATCAGCATCATCTTGATGCTTTCGGCGATGGTGAAGTTGGTCGGCGCCACAAATCCCACGAGCAGGACGTAGAGACCTCCGGCCAGCGCCGCCCAGACGCTGCAGATGACGAAGGCGATGGTCTTGGCACGCACCGAGTTTACGCCCATGGCCTCGGCCGCCATCTCGTCGTCGCGCACCGCCCTGAGCTCGCGGCCGAGGGACGAGCGGTGGAAATGGACCATCACCGCATAGGAGGCGAACATCAGCAGCACCAGCGGCAGATAAAGCTGCCGATCGATGTTGTCGCCCAGCATCGGGATGTGCAGGGTCGGGATGTTGCGCAGCCCCATCGGCCCGCCGGTGAGGCTCTCTTCGTTCAGCGCGACGATGCGGAATATCTCGTTCAGCGCGAGCGTGACGATGGCGAGGTAGTGCCCCTTGATGCGGGTGGAGATCAGGCCGAGCACGGCGCCGACAAGACCGGTCAGCACCATCGCGCCGGGCAGCGCGATCCACCAGGGCAGCGACAGGCGCATCATCAGCAGCGCGGTCGCGTAGGCGCCGAAGCCGACGAGCGCGGCCTGCCCGAGCACGATCTGCCCCGCGACGCCGGTCGCGACCGACAGGCCGAGCGCCGCGATGGCGAAGATCCAGGCGAGGTTGAGGACATGGACGTAGTAGGTATTGAGGCCGAACACGACCGGCGCGAACAGGGCGGCGACGATCAGGAGCCACGCGGCGGAACGCAGGGCGGAGGTCATGGTGGAGGTCATGGGGAACGTCATGGCGATCCTCATGCCCGGTCGGCGTTGCGTTCGGGAATGAGGCCTTCCGGCCGCACGACGAGGAAGGCGAGCAGCAGGGTGAAGGCGATCGCGTCCTTGTAGGTGGACGAGATCGTGAAGGCGCCGACATTCTCCGCCACGCCCAGCAGCAGCCCGCCGACGATGGCGCCGGGCACGCTGCCGAAGCCTCCGATGATCATCGCCACGAAGCCCTTGAGGCCGACCATCGTCCCCATCTCCGTCGTGACGTAGAACAGCGGGGCGAGCAGGATGCCGGCGAGCGCCGCCAGCACGCAGGAGAAGGCGAAGGTGCCGGCCAGCACGGCATTGACGGGTATGCCCATCAGCGCGGCGGTCTCCCGGTCGAGCGCCGTCGCGCGCATCACCTTGCCGATCATGGTGTAGCGCAGGACGAGATATTGCGCGGCCATGATCACCACCACCACGACCATGATCAGGATTTGCTGCATGGACAGGCGGATGCCGCCGACATCCAGCATGTCGTCGCCGAACGGGCTTACATAGAGCAGCGGCTCCGGCCCATAGATGATCCGCGCCATCTCCTTCAGGAAGATGCCGAACCCGACCGTGGCGATGATGGCCACCAGCGCGCGCTGACGCTGCAGCCGCGCGAAGACGAGGCGCGAGAACAGGGCGCCCATCAGCGCCATCGCCCCGGCCGTCAGCCCGAGCGCCATCCAGAACGGCAGACCCAGGCTGGTGGTGAAGGTCGCGACGAACACATAGGCGGAGAAGGTGAGGAACTCGCCGGCGGCGAAGTTCACGATCGCCATCGTGTTCCAGACATAGGCATAGCCCAATGCCACAAGCGCATAGATGCAGCCCATTGCGAGGCCGCTCGCGATAACCTGACCGAGCATTTCGTCTCCCAGCGCCGCGCGCCGGGATCACCGCCCGGTCGTCGCGATCATCTTGTTCGTTGGCCCGTTGGCGACGGGCGACTTTCCATGTCAGAGGTCGACGGAAGCGTGGAAACCTTGTAATAACGCACTGACATGTTACAGCTGAATTTGTGTAGCACTGCCGATAGGCGCTGCCAAGTGGCTTTGAAGCGCGTGAGGCCGAAGCGGGTGGCACGACCGGGTAGCGGCTCCCTCAGGGACCGCCTCTGCTGCTACATGTGATGTCGAAGTCGGGAGCGAAGCGTTGAGCACGGAAACAGGGGCGACGGCGAAGAAGAACCGCGTGGTGCCGGTCTCGCAGCGGCTGCGCGCCTATGAGAGCTTTCGCGAGCAGATCATGAATGCCCGGCTGCTGCCGGGCGAATTCGTCTCCCAGCGCGAACTGACGGAGCGGCTCGGCCTACCGCTCGGCGCGGTGCGCGAGATGATTCCGCGGCTGGAGGCGGCCCGCCTCATCGTCACCGTCCCCAAGCGGGGGCTGCAGGTGGCGCCTGTCGATCTCAAGCTGGTGCGCAATGCGTTCCAGATTCGCAGCATGATCGAGAGCGAGGCGGTCCGGCACTTCACGCGCATCGTTTCCGACGCGGATCTCCACGCGCTCCGTCAGGTGCATGAGGACATCCTGCGCAGGGCGGAGAAGGAAGGCGACGGCGAGGCGCTGGATGCCGATGCCCGCGCGGTGGACTGGGGCATGCATGATCGCATGGTCGACGCCATGGGCAATGAGATCCTGTCGGAGATCTATCGCGTCAACAGCCTGCATGTCCGGCTGATCCGGATCGACGCGGACCGCGTCGTCCGCCTGCGCGTGCTTCCCGCCATGCAGGAGCATCTCAACATCATCGCGGCGATCCACACGCGCGACGAGGACGCCGCCGCCCGCGCGATGACGGTACATATCGAGACTTCCAAGCAGCGCGTCCTGGAGGCGATGCTGAAGGGCTGAAGACGTCGCGGGGACCGTGGCCGCGGCTGAGGAACCGGGCGTTCGTCATGGCAGGGCGATCCATCGAGAACGATCTCCCCTTCGTCGGCGGCGCAAATGCCCCGGTCCCGGCACGCGGCCGTCCGAGTTCCGCGCCACCGGCCGGCCGGCCATGGCGCTCCTGCCGCGCTCAATTTTCGATGAGATGCGCCAGCTTCTGGCGGAGCAGATTGGCCGACCCCAGCACTTCCTTCAAATGAGCCGACATGAGGCGCCCCGCCTCCTCCGCCTGTCCCCGCTCGATCGCCTCCGCGACCTGCCGGTGCTGGGCGAGGAGCACGTCGAGATGGCCGGGCTCCGGCAGGCTGAGATAGCGGACCCGGTCCATTTGCAGCTTCACGGACTGGATGACGCGCCAGCTCTTGGACAGGCCGGCCTCCTCGCACAGGCCTCGATGGAAGGCCTCGTCCAGTTCCAGGAACAGGTCGCGATTTCCCTCGGCGACGGCGCTCTCCTGCCGGGCGAGGTTGAGCTTCAGCTCCGACAGGAAGCGCGCCGAGCAATGCCCCGCCAGCCGGCACGCCACCGCCACCTCCAGCGATTCGCGAATGAACTGGGCCTCCTCGACATCGCGCAGCCGGATCGGCGCAACGAAACTGCCGCGCTGGGGCAGGATGTCGACCAACCCTTCGTCGGCGAGGCGGATCAGCGCCTCGCGCACCGGCGTGCGGCTGACCCCCAGCTGCAGCGACAGTTCCTTCTCGCTCAGGGCCTCGGAAGGCAGCACGACGAGCGTGGTGATCGCCCGGCGCAGCCGCTCATAGATCTGTGGGGCGATGGGCAGGCGCGGATTGACCGGCTCCAGGGCGGAAGCCGCGAGAGCGCCCATGCCGGTTCCGGAGGCGACCGGTGACGAACCGATGCCGGAAGCAGGCGCGTCCGGAATCGCAGCACCGAGCCGCCGTCGCTTCGCTTCCATCGACATCCCTCCCCGTCGCGCCTCGCCATCCTGTCAAATCGCACATTCACCCGGTGCACGCTATCACGGCAATTGACATCCTACCATGGTAGAGTACAAAGCCGACAACAAGCCGCCAAGGCAGGCATGCGGACCCGGGCAACGCCTCGGGCCGCGACAATGGGGAGGAAGGTCCATGGCGAAGACGAACAGTAAGATTTTGGCGTTGACGGCAGCTCTGCTGGCCGGCGCCGCACTCACGAGCGGTGCTTTCGCGGCGGAGGGTACCGCCACCGGCGATACGTCGGGCAAGAAGATCGCCTTCAGCAATTCCTATGCCGGCAATTCCTTCCGGCAGGTGATGATCAAGAGCTTCGAGGCGGCCGCCGCCAAGGCCAAGGCCGACGGCAAGATCGCCGGCGGTGCCGTCGTCTCCTCCAACAATTCCGTCACCGAGCAGGCGTCGCAGATCCAGAACCTGATCCTACAAGGCTATGATGCCATCATCGTGCTCGCCGGCTCCGATACCGCGCTGAACGGCTCGATCAAGGAGGCCTGCGACGCCGGCATCACCGTCGTCGCGTTCGCCAGCGGCGTCACCGAACCCTGCGCCTATGTGGTCGACTACAATCTCGATTCCTACGCCAAGGCCGAGTTGGACTTCATTGCCTCCAAGCTGGGCGACAAGCCGGCCAACATCCTCGAAATTCGCGGCATGGCCGGCGACGGCTTCGACAAGCGCCTCAACGAGGGCGTGAACAAGGCCCTCGCCGCCCATCCCAGCTACAAGAAGGTCGGCGAGGTCTACGGCCAGTGGACCGGAACCGTCGCCCAGAAGGAAGTCTCCGGCGTGCTGCCCTCACTGCCGCAGATCGACGGCGTGCTCACCCAAGGCGGCGACGGCTACGGCGCGGCGCAGGCATTCAAGGCGGCGGGCCGCAAGCTGCCGATCATCATCATGGGCAACCGGCAGGACGAACTCGCGCTCTGGAAGAAAGAGCATGACGCCACCGGCTACGAGACCTTCTCGCTGGGCGCCACGCCCTCGGTCTCGCAGGTCGCCTTCTGGGTGGCGCAGCAGATCCTCGCCGGCAAGCAGGTGCCGAAATTTGTCGAGGTTCCCCTCCTCCAGATCAACCAGCCTGACCTCGATGCGTGGCTGAAGACCGTGCCGGAAGGCGGCGTGGTCAATGCGGAATACCCGCAGGACCTGGTGGCGAAGATCATCGACGCCAATGTCGCCAAGGCGCCGCTTCCCATGGTTCCCGCGCCGAAGTGAGGCGTTGCGCCCGATGCACGCCCTCTCGCCCATATCAGGAGCGCCGCGCGCAGGCGCGGCCTCCTCGGTGCCGCTGATCGCGACCCGCGCCATCGCCAAGAACTATGGCGCGGTGCGGGCGCTGGCCGGCGTCGATTTCGTGCTGGCGCCGGGCGAGGTGGTCGGTCTGGTCGGGCACAACGGCGCCGGCAAGTCGACGCTGATGAACGTGCTGGCGGGCACGGTGCAGCGCAGCTCCGGCGACTTCCGCTACGACGGCGCCGAGATTGGCCCCTGGGGCGCGCGTGAGGCGCAGGCTGGCGGCCTGCGCTGCATCTTCCAGGAACTGTCGCTCTGCGCCAATCTCACGGCGACCGAGAACACCCGTATCATCCATGCGAGCCTGAAGGGCTTGGGCTGGCGGCGCCGGGCGCGGGCGCTCATCGCGGCGGCGCTCGATGACATCTTCCCCGGCCACGGCATCGACCCCGACCGCAAGGTGGCCGAGCTCGCCATCGGCGAGCGGCAGATGGTCGAGATCGCCCGTGCCTTCACGCAGACCAGCATCCCGGTACGCGGCGTCATCCTCGACGAGCCGACCTCCGCGCTCGGGCACACGCCGACGGAGCAGCTCCTCGCCCATATCCGCAAGGCGGCGGCCGGCGGCATCGCCTGCATCCTCATCACCCACCGCCTCAACGAAATCCTCGCGGTCAGCGACCGCGTCACCGTGATGATGGACGGCGCCGTGGTGGCGGATCGTCCGGCCGCCGGTCTCGCCCGTTCCGATCTCGTGACCATGATGGGCAGCATCGAGGCCCATGGCGGGACGGGCCGCGTCAGCGCCCCCGCCGTCGATGGCGCGACCGTCGTCGACCATGCCGGCCGCGACGCGGCCGACCGCGCTATTCGTGCCCGTCGCGGCGAGATCATCGGCTTTGCCGGGCTCGACGGCCATGGCCAGCGCGAGCGCCTGCGCGCCATCTATGCCGCCACCTCGGATGTGCCGGTGGCCTATGTCGCCGGCGACCGCGGCACGGAGGGCGTGTTCCCGCTCTGGTCGATCGCCGACAATCTGACCATCCGCAGCCTGAAGGCGCTGCAGCGCGGCGGCTTCGTCGTCCCGCAGGCCGCACGGGCGCTTGCCGAGCAATGGGCGGCGCGGCTGAAGGTGAAGGCGCCGGACGTCGACACGCCGGTCCTGTCGCTCAGCGGCGGCAACCAGCAGAAGGTGCTGTTCGCCCGCGCGCTGGCCTCCGACGCGCAGGTAGTGCTGCTCGACGACCCGATGCGCGGCGTCGATGTCGGCACCAAGCAGGAGGTCTACGCCCTCATCCGCGCGGAAGCCGACAAGGGCCGCAGCTTCGTCTGGCACACCACCGAGATGGACGAATTGACCAATTGCGACCGGCTCTACGTCTTCCGCGAAGGCCGCGTCGTGGAGGAAATCCCCGGCGCGCAGATCGACCATGCCCGCATCCTCGAAGCCTCCTTCGGCGGCGCGCAAACGGGAGCGTCCCATGGCTGATATCGCCCTTCAGCGGCGTCCCCGCATCGCCCCGGCTCTGGGCTCCGCGCTCCAGATCGGCCTGCCGGCGGCGACGCTGATCGCCATGCTGGCGGTGATCTTCTGGATCCGGCCCTCGGCGATGAGCTATTTCGGCTTCGGGCTGCTGTTCAAATTCGCCGTGCCGCTGATGTTCGCCGCGCTGGCGCAGATGCTGGTCATCATGCTCGGCGACATCGACCTGTCGATCGGCAGCTTCGTCGGCTTCGTCACCTGCGTGACAGCGCTGTACCTCAATGAAGCCCCGCTTCTGGCGGTGGCCATTCTCGCCGCCGGCATCGCGGTCTATGCCGGGGTGGGGCTGCTCATCCATGTGCGGCAGCTGCCTTCGATCATCGTGACGCTCGGCATGTCGTTCATCTGGCTCGGCGCGGCGGTGACGCTGATGCCGGGGCCCGGCGGGGCGGCGCCGCGCTGGCTGGTGGCGTTCATGAGCTGGAAGCCACCATTGGTGCCGCTGCCTGTTCTTATCGCGCTCGTCACGGCATTCGTCGGCCACCTCGTCATCACCCGCTCCTCCTATGGCGCGGTGCTGCGCGGCGCGGGCGCCAATCCCCGCGCCGTCGAACGGGCCGGCTGGTCGTTGCTGACCATACGCTGCGCGGTCTATGCCGCCGCCGGCGCCCTCGCCTGCCTCGCCGGGCTGACCCTCACCGGCCTCACGACCTCCGGCGATCCCAACGTAGCCCCCGCCTACACGCTGCTCGGCGTCGGCGCGGTCATCCTGGGCGGCGGCGCCTTCACGGGGGGCATCGTCTCGCCCGTCGGCACGGTGATCGGCGCGCTGACGCTGGCGCTGGCCGGCTCGCTGCTGAGCTTCCTGCAGGTGCCGCCGACCTGGCAGATCGGCGCGCAGGGGGCGATCCTGTTCCTCGTGCTTGCCGGCCGCGTCCTGTTCTCGGAGCACCGCTCATGAGCCTGCGTCTCGCTCCCTGGAGCTACGGCTTCCTCGTCGCGCTAGTGATGTGGGGCGCGACCATCGCCTATTCGGGCGTCGGAAGCGCCATTCCAACGCTCTCCTCAGCGCTGGTCTTCGCCGCCTTCAGCGTGGTGGTCGGCAGCGGCCAGATGCTGGTCATCGCGTCCGGTCCCGGCAATATCGACCTCTCCATGCCCTCGGTGCTCACGCTGGCGGCCTATGCCTCGATGAGCGTGATGGCGGGGTCCGACGCGATGGTCCTGCCGGGGTTCCTCCTTGCCATCACGGTGGGCGCGTTGGCGGGCATGCTCAACTATCTCGCCATCACCGCCCTGCGCCTGCCGCCGATCATCGCGACACTGGCGTGGAGCTTCGTGTTCCAGTCCTTCGCCTTCAACCTCGGCGGCGAGGCGACGCTGAAGCCGCCGGCGGCGCTCTCCGATTTCACCCTCTGGTCGATCGGCGGCATCCGCGTGCTGCCGGTGGCGGTGATGGGGCTCACCCTGCTCGCCGTCCTCGTGCTGAAGCGCGGCGTCGGCGGACGGCACTTGCTGGCCGTCGGGCAGAGCGAGCGCGCAGCGCGGCTGGCGGGCATTCCGGTCGGGCGGGTGCGGCTGGTCGCCTATACGCTGTGCGGCATGTCCGCCGGCCTCGCCGGCTTCCTGCTCTCCGGCTTCTCCGGCGGCGCGGCGCTCAATATGGGCGACACCTACCTGCTGGAATCCATCGCCGTGGTGGTGCTCGGCGGCACCAGCGTCGCCGGCGGGCAGGCCAACGCCATCGGAATCTGGGGGGCGGCGCTGTTCTTCAACCTGATGGCGACGATGCTCAACACCTTCCAGATGCAGGCCGGCATCCGCTTCCTGCTCACCGGGGCGCTCATCATCCTCATCGTGGCCATCGTGCCGCGCCCGAAGGTGGGGTGAGGCGATGGCGATTGGTGACGAAGACCTGGACGCTCTCGCCGCGCTGTTCCGCTCGCCGCAGGTCCGGCTTGTCGACCTCACCCATCCCATGGCACCGGACATGCCGGTGTGGCCGACGCATCCGCGCTTCACGCAGGAGCTCGTCGAGAGCTACGACCGCGGCGACGCCGCCTGCAATCACGCGCTCTGCATGAGCGAGCATTCCGGCACGCATTTCGACGCGCCGCTGCATTTCGTGCCCGGCGGCGCCGCCATCGACGCGATCGAACCGCAGCGCTTCTTCGGCCGCATGGCGACGATCGACTGCCGCAACGTCGCCCCCCGCCATGCCGTCGGTATCGAGACGATTCTTGATTTCGAGTCCCGTCACGGCGCCATCCGGCCCGGCGACGCGGTGTTCTTCCATTTCGGCTGGGATGTGCACTGGACCGAGCCGGCCCCGCACGCCGCCTTTCTCGCGGATTGGCCGGGCCTCTCGCAGGCGGCGGCGGCGCTGCTGGTCGAGCGTCAGGTGCGCATCGCCGGGTCGGATTGCCTGTCGCTCGATGCCTTTGGCAGCACGGAGTTTCCCGTCCATCGCCTGTTGCTGGGGGCGGGCGTGCTGATCGGCGAGAACTTCGCTCGGCTCGGCGATCTGCCGCCCTTCGCCTTTCTCGTCACCCTGCCGCTGCCCATTCGCGGCGGCTCCGGGGCGCCGCTGCGCGCCATCGCGGTCGTCGGCGCGGTCGTCGGCGCGCCTGCCTGAACCGTCAGCCATTTCGAGGAAACCAAGAATGCGACACACATGGCGCTGGTTCGGCCCGATCGACAGAGTGAGCGTGCGCGACGCCGCGCAGGCCGGCGCGCAGGGCATCGTCTCCGCGCTGCATCACGTCCCGACCGGCATTGCCTGGACCGCGCAGGAGATCGCCCGGCGCCAGGCCGAAGTGCGTGCCGGCGGTCTGGAATGGGAGGTCGTCGAGAGCATCCCGGTCTCCGAGAGCATCAAGACCCAGACCGGCGAATGGCGCGCGCACATCGCCGCCTGGCAAGACAGCCTGCGCCGGCTTGCCGAGGCGGGAATTTTCACCGTCTGCTACAATTTCATGCCGGTGCTGGACTGGACCCGCACCGATCTGCGCTGGGAAGCCGCCGACGGCGCCCGCGCCATGCGCTTCGACCTCATCGATTTCGTCGCCTTCGACCTGTTCCTGCTCGCGCGCCCCGGCGCCGCGCAGGACTATCCGACCGCGCTGGTCGACGAGGCGGACCGGCGCTTCGCGGCATTTGACGACGGGAAGAAGACCGCGCTCGCCCGCAATATCGGCGCCGGCCTGCCCGGCTCGTCCGACGGCTACAGCCTCGCCGAGCTGCGCGAGGCGCTCGCGCGCTACGCGGCGATCGATGCCGACCGGCTGCGCCGCCATCTCAAGGACTTTCTCGCCCAAGTGGTGCCGGTGGCCGAAGAGCTCGGCATGCGGCTCTGCGCCCATGGCGACGACCCGCCCTGGCCGCTGCTCGGACTGCCGCGCATCCTTTCCACCGAAGCGGATTACCGCGACATGCTCGATGGGGTCGACAGCCCGGCCAATGGCGTCACCTTCTGCACCGGCTCATTGGGGGCGCGGCCGGACAACGACCTTCCCGCCATGGCACGGCGGCTGGCCCCGCGCATCCATTTCGTGCATCTGCGCAATGTACGGCGCGAGACGGACGGGTTTCCCTGCTCCTTCTTCGAGGACCAGCATCTTGAGGGCGGCACCGACATGGTCGCGGTCATCGCAGCCATTCTCGCCGAGGAGCGGCGCCGCAAGGCCGAGGGGCGTGCCGATCACCAGATATTCATGCGCCCCGACCACGGGCAGGAAATCCTCGACGACCTGACGCGCGGCGCACAGCCCGGCTATCCCGCCATCGGCCGCCTCAAGGGGCTCGCCGAACTGCGCGGCATCGAGCACACGCTTTCCCATTCCGTCTTCGGCATGGCGTGATCCATGGAGCGGCTCTCACCCACAACCGCGCTGCCGGCGCATGTCCAGCGCCCGGCCTATGACCGCACGGCGCTGACGCCGGGCATCGTCCATATCGGCCTCGGCGCCTTCCACCGCGCCCATCAGGCCGTTTATACCGATGCCGCGCTGGCGGCGGCGTTCGGCCCGTGGGGCATTGTCGGGGTGAGCCTGCGCTCGACCGACATCGTGCAGGAGATGCACGCGCAGGGCGGCTTCTACACCGTCGTCACCCGCGACGCCGATGGCGACACCGCCCGCGTGATCGGTGCCGAGATCGACGCCGTCGCGGCGACGCAGCAGCGCGCGCGCGTGCTGGCGCTGCTGGCCGATCCGGCCATCCGCATCGTCACCCTGACGGTCAGCGAGAAGGCCTACGGAATCGACCCCTCGACCGGAGGCCTCGATCCGGCACACCCGGCGGTCACAGTGGACCTCGCCACGCCACACGCCCCGACCGGCGTGGTCGGCGTCCTCGTCGAAGGGCTGGCACGCCGCCGCGCCGCCGATCTGCCGCCCTTCACCGTGCTGTGCTGCGACAATCTTCCCTCCAATGGCCGCCTCGTGCGCCGTCTCGTGCTGGACATGGCCGAACGTCGCGACGCCGCGCTCGCCGCGTGGATCGCCGCGAAGGGGCGCTTTCCCTCCAGCATGGTCGACCGCATCGTGCCGGCCGCGGCCGAGGGGACCCGCGCCCGCGCGGCGGCCCTCATCGGGGCGCAGGACAGGCTGGCGCTGGAGACCGAGGCTTTCGCCCAATGGGTGATCGAGGACGACTTCGTCGACGGCCGGCCCGCCTGGGAAGCCGGTGGCGCACTGTTCGTCACCGATGTCGCGCCCTATGAGAAGATGAAGCTGCGGCTGCTCAACGGGTCGCATTCGCTCATCGCCTATCTCGGCCAGCTGCACGGCCTCGACTATGTGCGCGACGTGATGGCGCTGCCCGAGCACGTGGCGCGGGTGCGCGCGCATATGGAGGCGGCGGCCGCGACGCTGGACCCGGTGCCGGGCCTCGACCTTGCCGCCTATCGCGCGCAGCTTGTCGCCCGCTTCGCCAACCCGGCGATTGCCCATCGGACGGCGCAGATCGCCATGGATGGCACGCAGAAGCTGCCGCAGCGGATCTTCGCGCCAGCGGTCGAGGCCCTGGCGTCCGGCGGAGACGCCGACGCCTTCGCCTATGTCACCGCGCTCTGGCTCGCCTATGTCAGGCGCATGGGACCGGTGGACGATCCGCGCGCGGCCGAACTCGCCGCTGCCGCCTCGCAGACAGGCTCGGCGCCGTTCTTCGCGCTGCCTGGGCTGTTCCCGCGCGAACTGGTTTCCGCCAACGGCTGGCGGCAGCGGGTCGATGCCCATCTCGCGACACTGGACGCGGCTGGCCGCTGAGGCGGCCACACCGCATCATTCCGCAACAGGATCATCCTCATGGTCACGATCTCGGTCCGCGAACCCCACGCCCTGCTGGTGGACACACGGGAAGCAACGGCGCCGGGACCGGGCGAAGTCGCAATCTCCGTTCGCCGTGCCGGGATTTGCGGCTCGGACATGCACATTCTTCACGGGTCCAACCCGTTCGTGACCTATCCGCGCATCATCGGCCATGAGTTCGCGGGCGTGGTGTCGGCGCTCGGCGCGGGCGTGTCGCATCTTGCCATCGGCGATCATGTGGTGGCCGATCCCGTCATCTCCTGCGGCCATTGCCACCCCTGCCGCACCGGACGCTCCAATGTCTGCGCGAAATTGCAGGTCATCGGCGTGCATCGCGACGGCGGGTTCCGCTCGGTGGCCATCGTGCCGGAGGCCAATGCGGTGAAGATCGCGCCGTCGCTCGGCTTTGATGTCGCGGCGCTGGCCGAGCCGTTGGCGGTGGCGGCGAACGTGCTGTGGCGCACCGCATGCACGAGGGACGACGTGGTGCTGATCTACGGGGCCGGCACGGTCGGCATCACCGTGCTGCAGGTCGCGAAGATGCGCGGTGCCCGCTGCATCGTGGCAGATATCGATGCGGACCGCCTCGAAAGGGCGCGCACGTTCGGCGCCGATCTGGTCGTCCACTCGAGGGAGCGTTCCGTCGGCGAGGCGGTCGCCGGCGAACTCGACGGCCTCGTCCCATCCGTCGTCATCGACGGCGCCGGCATTCCCGCTCTGCTGGCGGAAGCCTGCCGCCTTGCGGCGCCGGCCGGGCGCATCGGCCTGCTCGGCTTCTCGCCGGCGCCGTGCAATGTCAGCCAGCAGGAAATCGTCCGCAAGGAACTGACGCTGGTCGGCTCGCGGTTGAACCGCCGGTTCATTCCCGAGGTGGTCGGCTGGCTCGAAAGCGGCGCTCTGAAGCCGGCGGGCATGATCACCCAAACCTTCCCCGCGCAGGAGGCGCGCGCCGCCTTCGATCTCGTCGAGCAGCATCCCGAACGCACGTTGAAGGTTCAGCTCGCCTTCGATGCGTGAACGGCAGCCTGACCCGCGCCGCGGCGGGTCGATCGTTCCGCAAGACAGACGCGAGTTTTGCGGACAGGCACCATCCCGCCTGCGCTACCGTACCAAAACGCCTCGCGCCGTCGTAGGCCGGTTCACCACGAGGGAGGCGAGCAGCACATGCCGCGTGCCCTCGATGTGATCGACGATGGCCGCGCGCGCCGCCGTGGCGTCGCGTTTTTCGAGCGCCGCGACGATGTCGAGATGGCTGGCATATTGCACGGGATAGGCCGTCGTCGCCTGCGCCTCGATATAGAAGAAGCGCTCGAGCTCGTTCAGCATCTGGACGACGGATCGGTGCAGGCGCGTGTTGCGCGCCGCGATCACCAGGCGCTCATGGAACATGTTGTTCACGTTGTTGGATCGGTCCGGCTCCACCCGGTAGACGGCATCGGAAATCGAACGTGCGATGGTGTGGAGCTCGTCGATGTCCTGTTGCGTCGCCCGCTGCACGGCGAGGTCCATGGCCCCGCCTTCCAGCACGATGCGCGTGTCGAATATCTCGTTGATGTCGGAGATCTTGATCGGCTCCACCACGTATCCCCGCCGCGGATAGGACTTCACCAGCCCTTCGAACTGCAGCCGCAGGAGTGCCTCCCGCACGGGCGTCTTGCTCATGGCGAAGCGTTCGGCGATGTCGAGCTCGGTGAATTCGAGCCCTGGCTCCAGGTTGCAGGCCATGATCTCCCGGCGGATCCGGTGATAGGCCTGATCGGTCAATGAGAGCCTGGCAGGCCGTATCCGCCGGGCCTCGGTGATCGCCGAATCGCTCATCACGACCTCCTCCTGATCCGCTGCCCATCCAAAGCAGAATCGGCGTCTCGACAAAATGGCGCGCTGCACAAAAAACGGGCTTGCGCAGCGCGACGTCATTCGTAGCATATCACTAAATATATCACGTGAAAGATCAGACCTTCACGATCGGCGCGGACGACCGGCAACACGGCGCCGCGGGGAACAGCGCAGCGGAGAACCGGCACGTGGGCAGCTACGTGATCAGACAGGTGTGCCTTGCCGCCGGCGTGCTGCTGACGGCAGTCATCATCCTGTTCTGCCTCATCTATCTGGTTCCCGGCGATCCCGCGACGATCGCGCTGGGCCCCCGCGCCAGCGCCGAGCAGAAGGAGCTGTTCCGCCAGCAGATGGGACTCGATCAGCCGGTGCCGGTACAGGCCCTGCGCTTCCTCGGCAATCTTGCCCGTGGCGATCTCGGCACCGACCTTCTGACCCGGCAACCGGTCGCGGCGCTGGTGCTGGGTGCGCTGCCCAAGACGATCGTGCTCGCGCTGGTCGGCCTTGGCTGGGCGATCCTGCTGGGCATTCCGCTCGGCTGTGTCTCCGCGCTGCGCCCCAATGGCTGGATGGACCGGCTGATCGGCCTGTTCTCCACCGGGGTCATCGCGCTGCCGTCCTTCCTGCTGGCGATCTATTCGCTGATCCTCTTCGCGGTGGTGCTCGGCTGGCTGCCGGCCATGGGAGCCGGCGAGCCCGGCGACCTCGGCGACCAGATCGCCCATCTCGTCCTGCCGGCCTTTGCCGTGGGGCTCGGCTGGGTCGGCTACATCGCCCGCCTTGTGCGCGCCTCGCTGCTGGAGACCCTGCAGGAGAACCATATCCGCACCTACCGCGCCTTCGGCATCTCGGACATGCGCATCGCGCTGCGCTTCGCCCTGCCGATCGCGATGATCCCGGTAGTGGCGGTGATCGGGGTGGGGCTCGGCAACCTGCTGTCCGGCGCGGTGCTGGTCGAGGTGGTGTTCTCGCGTCCCGGCCTCGGCTCCCTCGCCCACACGGCGGTCACCTCGCGCAACTCGCCCGTGCTCGTCGGCACGGTGCTGGTCACGACGCTCCTCTATGTCGGCGCCAATCTCGCCACCGACCTCATCGCGGCGCTGCTCGATCCGCGCATCCGCAAGGAGGGGTGAGCGTGGCGTTGACCAGCGAGATCGGGACGTCCGGCGCCCCGGCGACACCCGCGGGCACGCCCCCCGCCTGGAGCGGCGCCCGACGCTTCCTCGCCAATCCCGTCGGCCTGATCGCGCTTGTCGTGGTCGTCGGGCTGGCGATCTGCGCCCTCTTCGCCCCGTGGATCGCCCCCTACGACCCGGTGAAGATCGCGCCGCGCCTGCGGTTCCAGCCGCCCTCCTGGGAACATTGGCTCGGCACCGACCAGCTCGGCCGGGACGTGCTGTCGCGCGTGATCTACGGCACCGGCGTCGCCCTGAAGGTGGCGCTGTCGGGCACGCTGGCGGCGCTGGCGCTCGGCGCCGGGCTGGGGATCGTCGCCGGCCTCGGGCGCCGCGCGGTCGACGGGGCCCTGCTCCTCCTGTGCGACGCCATGCGCTCGCTGCCGCTGATCCTGTTCGCGCTGGCCATCATCGCCATCTACGGGCCGAGCCTGACGACGCTGATCGGCATCATCGCCTTCTCGATGGCGCCGGGCTATTTCCGGGTGGTGCGCAACCAGGTGCTGGTGCTGCGCAGCATGGATTTCGTCACCGCCTCGCAATCCATGGGCGCCTCGCTGCCGCGCATCGCCCTCACCCACCTGCTGCCCAACCTGCTCGGCCCGATCATCGTGCTGATCGCCATGGACATACCGGCGGTGATCGGCATCGAATCCGGCCTGTCCTTCCTCGGCCAGGGCATCCAGCCGCCGGATCCGAGCTGGGGCACGATGCTGAGCGACGGCTACAGCTTCATCCGGCAGGCGCCGCATCTCGCCATCGCCGCCGGCCTGCCGGTCATCGTCTCCACCGTCGCCTTCACCTTCCTCGGCGAGGCCCTGCGCGACGTCCTCGATCCCAAGAGCGGGCGGGGACGCTGAAATGGCCGCCATCGTCGATCTTCGCGACGTCTCGATCAGCTACGGCAATGTGCGGGCGGTACGCGGCATCACGTTCGCGCTGGAGCGCGGGCGCGTTCTCGGCCTCGTCGGCGAGAGCGGCTCGGGCAAGTCGAGCCTCGTCAGCGCCATGCTGGCGCTGCTGCCGAAGGGCGCCTCGGTCGAAGGGCGCATTGCGCTGGACGGCCGGGACCTCTATGCGCTCGGCGAGCGCGAGCGGCGCGCGCTGCGCGGCCGGGAGATGGCGACCGTCTCGCAGGATCCGTTCACCGCGTTGAACCCGGTCATACGGATCGGCCGGCAGCTCGTCGAGTTCCAGCACCGGCTCACGCATCTGTCGCGCGGCGCGAAGCGCGAGCGGGCGCGGGAGATGATCGCCCGCGTCGGCATCTCCGATCCCGCGGTACGAATGGAGCAGTATCCGCACCAGCTGTCGGGCGGCCTGCGCCAGCGCGTGGCCATCGCCGCCGCCCTGCTGGTGCAGCCCAAGCTCCTGATCGCCGACGAGCCGACCACCGCGCTCGACGCCACCACCGAGGCCGAGGTAATCGAAATCATCCGCGACATGCGCGGCGAGGTGGACGGCTCGATCATCCTGGTGACGCACGACATGGGCGTGGTCGGCCGGCTCTGCGACGACGTCGCCGTCATGTATGCCGGTGAACTGGTGGAAAGCGGGCCGGTCGAGGCCGTTCTCGGACACCCGCAGCATCCCTATACACGCGCACTGCTGGCCTGCGATCCGGCGCGGATCGAGACGCCCTCGCGGCATTTGCCGACCATTCCCGGCACCGTGCCGAGTCCCGCCGCGCTTCCCGGCGGCTGCATCTTCTCCACCCGGTGCCCCTCCGTGCAGCCGGTCTGCCGCGTCGACAAGCCCGTGCGCATCGGCATCGGCGCCTCGCATGCCGCCTGCCATTTCGCGGGGGCGGCATGACGGCGCTGCTGGAGGTCAACGATCTCGTCGTGCGCTATCCGTCCGGGTCGCTCATGGACCGGTTGCGGGGTGAGCCGCGCGACGTGACGGTGCTCGACGGTGTCAGCCTGACGCTCGGTCCGGGCGAGACGCTGGGCCTCGTCGGCGAGAGCGGCAGCGGCAAGACCACGCTCGGGCGGGCCATTGGCGGGCTGACGCCGATGGCGTCGGGCTCGATCACCCTCGCCGGCGCCAGCGCCACCGGCGAGAAGGACGGTTTCTGGCGCGAGATGCGCCGCAACGTCGGCTTCATGTTCCAGGATCCGATGGCGGCGCTCGACCCGCGCATGCGGCTCGCCGCCTCGATCACCGAGCCCCTCGCGGTGAACGGCGCCGGACGCGCCGAGCGCCGCCGCCGCGCCGGCGAGCTGCTCGCCGAGGTCGGCCTGTCGCCGGACTTCGCCGGCCGGTTCCCGCACCAGATCTCTGGCGGGCAGGCACGGCGGGTGACGGTGGCGCGCGCCTTGGCGCTGCGGCCGAAGCTGGTGATCGCCGACGAGCCGACCGCCGGGCTCGACCTCTCCGTGCAGGGCGAGCTGCTGAACCTCCTGAACGCCATCCAGGCGGCATCCGCGGTCAGCTTCCTGTTCATCACCCACAATCTCGCCGTGGCGCGCCACGTCACCGACCGCATCGCCGTCATGTATCTCGGCCGCATCGTCGAGAGCGCCCGCACGGCGGAGATCTTCGCGCGTCCGGCGCATCCCTATACGCGCGCGCTGCTCTCCGCCCATGGGCGCCCCGGCGCGCCACCCCCGCTAAAGGGCGAGGTGCCCAGCCTGAAACGGCGCCCGCGCGGCTGCGCGTTCCACACGCGCTGCCCGCTTGCCGCTGAGCTGTGCCGGCGCGAGGCACCCGCCGAGCGGATCCTCGGCCCGCTGCATCAGGTGCGCTGCCATTTCCCGCTGGCGACCGCCGGCGACGCTGCCCCCCACGCCTTCCCTGCCCCTCCCGAACCCGCCCGGAGCACGCCATGAAGTCGCCCGTTCTCGATCGCCGGCAATTGTTGAAGACGCTCAGCGCCGCCACGCTTGGCGCGGTGGGCACGAGCCTTGTCGGCACCGGCGCCGCCTTCGCCATCGAGGGCAAGACGCTGAAGATCCGCAACGACGGCGACATCCGCAATCTCGACCCGGCCACGCGCGGCGGCTGGTACGACGAGACGGTGATGTTCGCCATCTTCTCCGGCCTGGTGCAGTTCAAGGCCGGCGACGAATGGGGCTGGCAGCTCGACGCCGCCGAGAGCATCGACACCAAGGATCCGCTTGCCATTCCCTTCAGGCTTAAGCCGGGCCTGAAATGGACGGGCGGCTATGGCGAGGTCACCGCGGAGGACGTGAAATTCTCCTATGAGCGCTTCGCCGATCCGAAGGTGAACGCCGTCTACGCCTCGGACTGGGCGGCGCTCGACAAGGTGGAGATCACCGACAAATATTCCGGCGTCATCCGGCTCAAGAAGCCCTTCGTGCCGCTGTTCACCTCGACGCTGCCGCATGCCTCCGGCCTCATCGTCTGCAAGGCGGCGGTGGAGAAGAATGGCGGGCTGATCACCACCGATCCGCTCGCCACCTCCGGCCCCTACATGCTGTCCAAATGGCAGCCCAAGGAGCGCATCACCCTGACGCGCAACTCGGACTGGCCGGGGCCGAAGCCCTATTTCGACGAGATCCAGCTCTATCCGCTCGCCGACAAGGTGGCGGCGGAGACCGCCTTCGACGCCGGCGACCTCGACGTCACCCAGATCAACATCAGCTCCATCGCCGAGCGCAAGAAGAAGGACAAGGACGTCCTCACGGTGAAGCCGGCGCTCGCCTATACCTGGATGGGCATGAACATCGAGAACCCGAAGCTGGCCGATGTCCGCGTGCGCCGGGCGATCCAGCGAGCGATCAACGTGCCCGAGGTGATCGAGGGCACATTCGGGGAGGCGGTGCAGCCGGCCTTCGGCGTCATCCCGCCGCCGCTGCTCGGTGCCCGCGACAAGCTGCTCTATCCCTACGACCCCGAGGCGGCCAAGGCGCTGCTCACCGAGGCGGGCGTCAAGGATCTCAGGATCAAGGTCGAGTTCGGCACCGACGCCGACCTGCTGGTCGCCGCCCAGGTGATGCAGGCGCAGCTGGCGGCGGTCGGCATCACGCTCGACGTGCGGCAGATGGACGGGGCGACGCTCACCGCCCAGCAGCAGGACGCCAAGGGCGGCACCTGGAAGGAGGTCGAGCTGTTCTTTGTCACCTTCACCACCGCGCCGGATCCGAGCTGGGTGACCGAATGGTTCAAATGCGACCAGGTCGGCGTCTGGAACTTCCAGCGCACCTGCGACGCCGGCTGGGACGCCGAGAACGCCAAGGCGGCCGAGGAGCCGGACGAGGCCAAGCGCGCGGCCGTCTATGTCGACTTGCAGAACAAGCTGGAGGAGACCGGTGCCTATGTCTTCCTCTATCACGGCGTGAACGCCTGGGTGTCGCCCAAGACGCTGAAGGGCGCGTGGACGCCGGACGGCCAGTGGGCGCTGCTGCGCGAATTCTCCGCCGGATGATGGAAGGGCCCGGCAGGGTCTTCCTGCCGGGAGCGCCCCGGCGGCCGGTCATGGCCGGGCGTCGGGTGCCGTTGGCGTGGCCTTCATGACAATCACTGCACAAGAACCGTTTCCGAGCTGGCGGCAAAGGGCCGGGCGCGCCCTGCGCAACCCGCTCTATCGCCGCTACTTCCTCGCCCAGATGCCGCTGGTGGTCGGGTCGTGGATCCATTCCATCGCCATCGGCTGGCTGATGTGGCGGCTGAGCGCTTCGCCGTGGCTGCTCGGCCTGCTCGCTCTGTGCGACCTCGGCCCGACCTTCTTCCTGGGTCCGCTGAGCGGAACCATCGTCGACCGGCTCGACCGCCGGCGGCTCCTGGTCTGCACGCAGGCCGCCTATATCGTGCTGGTCTCGCTGCTCGCCTTCCTCACCCTCGCCGACCGGGTGACGGTCGAGACCGTGCTGCTGCTGACGCTGTCGCTCGGCATCGTCGCGGCGTTCGACAGCCCGGCTCGGCAGGCCTTCGTCGCCGAGCTGGTCGGCCTCGACGACCTGCGCAACGCCATCGCGCTCAATTCCATGCTGTTCAACGCCGCGCGGCTGGTCGGCCCGGCGGTGGGCGGCACCATCGTCGCCGGCTTCGGCGAGGGCTGGTGCTTCATCCTCAAGGCGGTCGCCTATGTGCCGATGCTGGTCATGCTGCTGACGATCAAGGTGCCGCCGCCGCTCCGGCGCGCGCGCGAGCCATTCGTCATCGAGATGCGCCGTGGCTTCGCCTTCGTGCGCGGCCATGCGGGCGCCGCGCGCATCCTGGTCCTCGTCGGCATCTGCAGCTTCACCAGCGTGCCCTATTTCTCGTTCCTGCCGGTGCTCGCCGACAAGATGCTGAACTCCGACGCCAGCGTGGCGGGCCTGTTGATGAGCATCACCGGCATCGGCTCGGTGATCGCCGCCGTGACGCTGACCGTGTTCGACCGGCTGTCGATCCTGCGCCTCTATCCGGCATGGTCCGCGCTGCTGCTGGGTCTCACCCAGACCGGCATCGGCCTTTCGAACAGCCTGCCGCTCACCGCGGCGCTCGCTTTGCCGATGGGCTTCGCCATCCTGTCGCAGAACCTCGCCTCCAACACCCTGCTGCAGCAGTTCACCCCGCCGGCGTTCCGCGGCCGGGTGATGGCGATGTACGCGATGATGATGCTCGGCACGGTGCCGTTCGGCTCGCTGATCGTCGGCGCCCTCGGCGACCGGCTCGGCATGCCCTTCACCTTCGTCGCCGGCGGACTCGCCTGCTCGATCGCGGCGCTCGCCATCGCGCTGCTGCCGCGGCCTCCGGAAGCCCCCTTGACCGAACCGAACCCCGTATCCCAGACCGCATGAAGGACCGCACCATGGACAACACCTATCTCGGGGATCGGCCCGCGCCCTACGAGCAGATCACCATCACGCTGTCCGACGGCGTCGTCCTCGCCGGCCGCCTGTGGCTGCCGGAAAAGCCGGCGGCGGAAAAGGTGCCCGTCGTGCTGGAATGGATCCCCTATCGCCAGTCCGACAACACCGCCATCGGCGATTCCATGGTGCATGGCTATTTCGCCATGAACGGCATCGCCTCGGTGCGGGTCGACCTGCGCGGCAGCGGAAACTCCGAGGGGCTGCTGTTCGACGAGTATCTGAAGCAGGAACAGGACGACGCCTGCGAGGTCATCGCCTGGCTCGCCGCGCAGGAATGGTGCAACGGCAAGGTCGGCATGATCGGCATCTCCTGGGGCGGCTTTGCCGGCCTGCAGATTGCCGCCCGCCGTCCGCCGGCGCTGAAGGCCATCGTCACCTGCTGCTCGACCGACGACCGCTACAGCGACGACGTGCATTTCATGGGCGGCGGCCTGCTGATCGACGGCATGCAATGGGGTGCCGGCCTGTTCGCCCAGCTCGGCCGCCCGGCCGACCCCGCCCATGTCGGCGAGCGCTGGCGCGACATGTGGATGCAGCGGCTGGAGAACATCACGCCGCCGCTCGCGAGCTGGTTCGCGCATATGGAGCGCGACGCCTTCTGGAAGCACGGCTCGGTCTGCGAGGATTACGACGCCATCGACTGCGCGGTCTATGCCGTCACTGGCTGGGCGGACGGCTATTCCGACCCGGTGTTGCGGCTGATGCAGAACCTGAAGGGGCCGCGCAAGGGCATGATCGGCCCCTGGACGCACATGTACCCCAACTGGGGCGTGCCCGGCCCCCAGATCGGCTTCCTCGAGGAATGCATGCGCTGGTGGCGGCACTGGCTGCTCGACGAGCCGACCGGCATCATGGACGAGCCCATGCTGCGGCTCTGGGTCGGCGAGGAGCTGAATCCGCATCCGCGCCATCCGCAAATCGGCGGGCGCTGGATCGCCGTGCCGGGCTGGCCCTGCGAGGGCGCACCGCAGGCCTTCCACCCGGACGACCGCAGGCTAGCGTCGGCGCCCGCCGCCGACGCCGCCCCGGTGCGGGTCGATACGCCCCAGCATCTCGGCGCCTATGCGGGGGAATGGTGCCCGCTCGACGGCGGCGGCGACGGCCCGGAATTCCAGGCGGACAACCGGCCTGACGACGCGCTCTCGGTGTGCTGGGATACACCCGTGCTCAAGGAGCCCGTCGAGATCGTCGGCATTCCCCGGCTCAAGCTCGACATG
Source organism: Ancylobacter sp. 3268 (assembly GCF_031456575.1). Taxonomy (NCBI): domain Bacteria; kingdom Pseudomonadati; phylum Pseudomonadota; class Alphaproteobacteria; order Hyphomicrobiales; family Xanthobacteraceae; genus Ancylobacter; species Ancylobacter sp. 3268. Next base: position 13,869 of record NZ_JAVDUX010000008.1, on the reverse strand, counting down.
GCCATGGAGGGCGCCAAGGCCACCGTCATCGTTCGGCTGAACGAAGTGGCGCCGGACGGCACCTCGGCGCGCGTGACCTTCGCCATCCGCCGCGTGACCCGTCCGCAAGGCGTGGCCGCCGGCGAGCGCTTCTCATATGAAATCCCGCTCAAGGGCGTCGCCTACCGCTTCTCGGCCGGCTGCCGCATTCGGCTCGCCGTCTCCACGACCTATTGGCCCATGGTCTGGCCCGAGCATCATGACGGCGCCGTCACGCTGTATCCGGACGCCACCGTGTTCCTGCTGCCCGGCATGCCGGCAGAGGCCGTGCACGACCTGCCGGCGTTCGGCCCGCCCGTCTCGGCGACACCGATCCCCTCCGAGGACATCGAGCCCGGCGACATCATCCGCCGCGTCACCTGGGACGCCACCACCGGCGCGAGCGAGCTCGTCAACACCAACCAGCGCAAGACCTGGCGGCTCGGCGCGCTCGCTCTCGGCGGGCGGGGCCTGCACGGCTACTCGATCCGGCCGGACGACCCGGCCTCGGCACGGGCGTGGTTCGAGAGTGTGCAGCGCTATGAGCGGCCGGGCTGGGCGATCCGCCTTGAGACCCGCAGCGATGTTTTCTGGGAGGACGGCAGGCTGGTCCTGGAGTCCCGTTACGAGGCGCTGGAGAACGACGCGCCCGTCTTCTCCCGCCAGTGGCGCCACAGCTTCGATTACTGAACCGGCCGCACCGGCGGTCGATCCATGCGGAGCTGCCCAAGCCCCGTCATGCCGGCTTCACGCCGAGGGTACCGAGGTTGCCGGCGACCGGAAGATGGCCTGCGGGACCATCTTGCCGGCGCTTCGGCGTCTCCGGCTCTTCCGCGCGCCGGTCTGCATCAGATGAGCGCATCGAGCGACCAGGCCCCGGCGCCGAAAGCCGCGAGTGCGAGGAAACCGCCGGCGATGGCGACATCCTTCTCGAATTGCAGCAGGGCGTCGGGGTCGCCGATGCCATGGAAGATCAGCGCGGCGAGCAGGCAGAAGCCCGCCAGCGCGAAGGCGACGAAGCGTGTCGCCAGCCCGGCCGCGACCAGCAGGCCTCCGCCGAGTTCGGTGAGGATGACGAGCGGTAACAGCCGTCCCGGTACGCCATGAGCTTCCATGTAGCCGGCGACATCGGCATAGGCGCCAATCTTCTGCCAGCCCTCATGGATGAACAGCGCCGCCAGCAGCAGCCTGGCAGCGCCGGCGAGCGGATTGACCAGCCTCTCCATCGCCGCCCCTCCACTCAGAGGCCGGACGGCGAATGGATGGCCTTGGCGAGGTCCTCATATTCCTCGCATTCCGTGCCGCCGCAGATCGTCTTGATGACGGTGAGCTGCTCACGGGCGAGATCCATCTTGCCCTGCAGCACATAGGCTTCACCGAGATATTCGCGAACCTGGGCGTAATGCGGGTCGAGCTTCACCGACTGGAGGTAATAGCCGATGCCTTCCTCGGTGCGGCCAAGCTTGCGCGTGGCATAGCCGCGATAGTTCAGCGCGCGGGCGGTGTTGGGGTTTTCCAGCATGTCGAGCGTCGCCAGCGCCTCTTCATAGCGGTGCGCCTTGGCAAGGGCATAGGCATATTGCGCTACCGCAGCGTCGCCGAGCTGGCCTTTCACCGCCGGCATGCATTGGCGCTTGGCGGAATTCCAGATCAGACCCTTCTTGCAGGTGGTCATATCGCCGGAGCCGCCGCCCGAGCCGCCATTGCCACCACCACCGCCACCCCCGCCGCCCCCGCCGCCGGCAGCGAAGCCCGCCCCGGTCGCGGCCAGCCCGAGGGCGACGGCGAGAAGGAGGGGCGCGACGCGGGCGCCGACAGCGCGGGCATGTGAGATTTCGACAGTCCTGGGATTGGTATCGTGCATGGTCTTTCTCCATTCCCGTCCCGATACGGACCCGTGAAGGACGCCCAGCGCGAGGGCGTTATTCCGCGCGCGGCAAGAGAATCTCGGTTCATCTTGAGCGTCCGCGCGGCATCCACAGCGCCAGCACCGCGCCGGCTATGGCGAGCAGGGCGAGCAGCGCCCAGGCCTCGTCGATTGCCTGCGTCAGCGCCGCTGCTTCGACGAGCGGGCGCACCATCGCCTCGATCGCCGGGTCGACCGGCTGTGTCATCGGGCCGTTCAGCACATCGGGCGGCAGGCCGATCATGGCTGCGGCAGAGGCGTCGCCGGCGAGCAGGCGCTGCTTCAGCGCCTCGCCATGGATCGGCGCGCGGCCGAAGATCACCGTGTCGCAGGCGGCGATGCCGATGGCGCCGCCGAGGTTGCGCATCAGGTTGAACACCGCGCTGGCATCGGGCACCTCGTCCGGCGGCAGGTTGCCCAGTGCAAGCCGGGTGGGCGGCAGCAGGCACAGCATGATCGCCGCCCCGCGCACGATCTGCGGCCAGAACATGCCGTCGAAATCGGTATCGATGGTGGCCGTCGTGCTCAGCGCCAGCCCGGCGCCGAACAACACGAAGCCGCCCAGTGTCAGTTCCTTGGCTGGCAGGCGCCGCTCCAGCAATACCGCGAGCGGCGAGGTGACGAACTGCGTCAGGCCCGTCATCAGCATGACCAGGCCGATGGCGAGGGGTGGCTTGCCGCGCACCAGCGCCAGGAATACCGGCATGAGATAGACCGAGCCGTAGAGGCCGGCGCCGAACAGGAAGCTGAGCGCGCAACCCAGCGCGAAACCGCGGGTGCGGAAGGCTTCCGGCCGCAGCACCGGCGACGGCACCGACCCCGTCCGGCGCAGGAAGAGCAGCGTGGCAACGGCGCTGAAGCCGAGCAGCCCGATGACCGGCACGGAGAGCCAGCTCCGCTGTGGCGCCTCCTTGAGCCCGATCTCCAGCGCGGCCAGCGCCGCGGCGATGAGCAGAAGACCGGCGAGGTCGAGCGTGCGCAGCAGCGCCGGGTTCGCCTTGTCCCGCGCCAGCATGGCGAGCCCGAGTGCGCAGGCGATCACGCCCGGCGCGATGTTGATCAGGAACAGCCAGTGCCACGAGTACCGCTCGGTTATCCAGCCGCCGACCACCGGCCCGACCACCGGCGCCAGCACCGCCAGCATGCCGGCGAGCGTCGTCGCCGGTCCCTGCACCCGAGGGGGAAACAGGATGAAGACCGAGGAGAACACCAGCGGGATCAGCATGCCTCCGGCGAAGCCCTGCGCGACGCGGCCTGTGATGAGGCTGGCGAAGCCGCTGCTGATGGCGCAGGCGATGGAAGCGAGGGTGAAGGCGCCGACAGCGAGCGCGAACAGCACCCGCATGCCAAGCGCCCGCGTCAGCGCGCCGGTGAGCGCGATGGCGATGACCTCGGCGATGAGATAGGCCATCTGCACCCAGCTCATCCGGTCGGTGGGGATGCCGAGCGCGGTGCTGATCGCCGGCAGCGAGGTCGCCACCACCTGGATGTCCAGCACCGCCATGAACATGCCGAGGCACATGGCGGCGAATCCGATCCAGGTGGCCGCGCCGGCGGTCTCCCCTGCGCGGGCGGCAGTCATCGGGCGAGGCCCAGCGCCGCATTCTCGGCGCGGATCCGCACGGTGAGCACCAGCGCGTTCAGCGCCGAGAACAGCACGCCATACCAGACGAGACCGAACATCAGCGGCAGCAGCGCGATCTCCCCCACCACGACGAGATAGTTCGGGTGGGAAAGAAAGCGGTACGGCCCTTCCCGCACCAGCCGCGCGCCAGGCAGGATGACGATGCGCGTCGTCCACCGGGGGCCAAGCGTCGCCAGCACCCAGGCGCGCAACACCTGCAGCACGGCATAGGCGGCGAGCAGCCACACATTCACCGGCCGTCCCGGCGCGAGCACCCATAGCCCCACGAGCCAGGCGGCGTGCAGCGCCACCATGTAGGGATAATGCTCCGGCGCCCGCTCCACCGCGCCGGCGGCCTTGAGCCTCGCGGTGTTGCGTCGTGCCAACACCAGCTCGCCGAGCCGCTGCAGCGTGACGAAGGCGAGGATGAAGAGCGCTTCCATGGCCTCGCCCTCACCACGCGCGGGCGAGCGAGACGCAGGAAGCGGTGAAGCCCGGCCCCATCGACACCAGCGTCGCCCGATCCGGCAGTCCCTCATGGAGCACCCGGTCGAGGATGAACAGGACGGTCGGGGCGGACATGTTGCCATAGTCGGCGAGCACGCCGCGCTCGTGATCGAGCGCTCCCTGTTCCAGCTCGAAGGAATGCTCGATGGCGGTAATCACCTTCGCTCCGCCGGGATGGCAGACAAAACGGCCAATATCGGCGGTCGAGAGGCCCATGCGGGCGAGTATGCCCGCCACGGCCGGGCGCAGATTGGCGCGCGCGAAGGTGGGCACGTCAGGTACCAAGATGACGCCGAAGCCGACAGGATCAATGCTCCAGCCCATGATGCCGAGCGTGTCCGGCCATAAATGCTCACCGGCACCCTCGATGACTGCGATTCCCTGCTCGCCGGCGCGCAGCACGATGGCCGCCGCGCCGTCGCCGAACAGCGCCGATGAAATGAGGCTGGTCTTGTCCGGCCGGTCGAGGCGGAAGGCAAGGGAGGAGAGTTCGACCGTCACCATCAGCACGGTGGCGCCGGGTTGGGCCTCGGCGATGCGCGCGGCGACCGCGAGGCCCGTCACGCCGCCGGCGCAGCCGAGACCGAACACCGGCACGCGCTCGATATCCGGGCGAAAGCCCATGCGGTGGTGCACCACCGCGTCGAGGCTCGGCGTGGCGATGCCGCTGGAGGAGACGAAGACGACGGCGTCGACCTCCCCTGCGGTGCAGCCGGCGGCTTCGAGGGCGCGGTCGGCCACCTCGACGAACAGGTCGCCGCCGACCTCGGTATAGACCGCGCTGCGCTCCGGCCAGCCTTGCGGCTCGAGATACCAGTCGAGAGGGCGGGCCGTGTAGCGCTGGCGGATGCCGGTCGCGGCGAAGATGCCGGCCATGGTCTCGGAGCGCGCGAATATGTCGGCGAAGACGTGATGCATCGCCGCCGCCACGTCCTGCTGCGGCAGGCGATGCGCCGGCACTGCCGTGGCAAGCGACATCAGCCCCGCGCGGGCGCGCGGCGGCGCGGTAACGGCCGGGCTGCCATGGATCGCGGGAGTGGAACGGGTGTCGAGTATCTGCAACATGGTGTTGACTCGTCGATAAGCCCCAGTTGCGCAGATAGACGCCGCCAACCGCCGACCCTTCCAAGACCGACGCAACGTCAGGCTGTCACGAATTCGTGAAGGAGGAGGAAGGCGGCCTGAGGAAGAAAGCGCGCCCCGCGGCGTCTATCGCTCACATACCCACGAGCCGCCGCCATGGACGAGATTGCCGCTCTCATCGAACCACACATACCCGCGCTGAGGCGTTACGCCTGGTCGCTGCTTCGCGACCGCGACGGCGCCGACGATCTCGTGCAGGACACGCTGGAGCGCGCGGTCGGGCGCTGGCAACTGCGCCGCCGCGACGGCAATGTGCGGGCGTGGCTGTTCGCCATTCTGCACAATCATTTCGTCAGCCAGACGCGCAGCGAACGGCGGCGCGGCGCCCGGGTAGACTATGACGACGATCTCGCGGCCCCGGCACAGCCGCCGGACGAGAGGCTGACGCTGCGCGACGTGTTGGCCGGGCTGGACAGCCTGCCGGGGGACCAGCGCGCCGTGCTGCTGCTCGTCGGCGTCGAGGAGTTCGATTACTCCGAGGCCGCCCGCATCCTCGGCGTGCCGGTGGGTACGGTGATGTCGCGCCTCAGCCGCGGGCGCGAGCGGTTACGGCTCTTTCTCGACGCCGAAGCGCCAAGACTGAGGAGGGTGAAATGAGGGCGGGGCTGCCGATCGGTGAGGACGATCTCCAGGCCTATGTGGACGGGCAGCTGCCACCCGCGCGCATCGCCGAGGTGGAGACCTGGCTCGGCGAGCGGCCCGAACTGGAGGCACGGCTCTCCGCCTATCGCACTCAGCGCGAGGAACTGCGCGAGCGGCTGCGGCCATTCGGCGAGGCGCCCATTCCGGCCAGGTTGCGCATCTCGGCGATCCGCGCCGGGCGGCGGCGGCGACAATGGAGCTGGGCGATGCGTGCGGCTGCCGCCTGCCTGATCCTCGCTGTTGGCACCGGCACCGGCTGGTGGGCGGCGAACCGCTTTTCACCGGTCGCTGCAAGCCGGCAGGCGCTTGCCGAGGACCCCGCGCTGGGCCTCGCCTTCGCCGCGCATTGGACGCTGGCGACCGATGGCGATGCCGCCACGGCGCTTCGCACCGGCGACCGGCGCGATCTCTCTTCGTGGATCTCCGATCGCCTCGGCCATGATATCGCCGTGCCGGACCTGTCGTCGCAGGGTTTTCGACTGCTTGGCGCGCGCGTGCTCTCGTCGGCGCGCTTCGCGGCGGCGCAGGTCGCCTATGGCGGCGCCGGCGGCAAGCACCTTACGCTCTATGTGAAGACCGGCGAGACCGGCGAAAGCCGCCCGGCCTTCACCGCGCTGGGCGGCGTATCCGCCATGATGTGGCGCGACGATGGCTGCGCTTATGCGTTGGTCGGCGCGCTTGATCATGAACCATTCGCCGCGGTTTCCGGCTCGGTGTTCGACCAGATGGAAGCTGACGGCTCCTAGTTGTTTAGTCCCAGGGTGCCATGGCTTGGCTGACGGCTGAACAGCTCCGGCTTTTCGGCGCTGATTTGATGGCTTCAAGCGGGATCTTGAAGCGGAGGGCCTTGAGCTGCTTGGCGTAGTTGTAGGCCAGCAGCCAGTCCCGGACATGCGTCGCAGGTCATTGATCGAGGCGTAGTGGAAGGCGCGGACGGTGGCGTCCTTGATGGTTCGGACCATGCGTTCGGCTTGGCCGTTGGTCCAGGGATGATAGGGCTTGGTGCAACGATGCAGCGATGAGCGGGTCAGATGCGGGATGACGTCCTTCAATGCAACGAAGACATCGTCCAGCGGCAAGCGGGCCTGCACGCGCACAGCGACGATCGCCGCTTCCTCTATGGCCGAGAGGGTGGAACTGCGCCGCTCCTTCGGCCCATCGGCTCGTCCTCAACCGTCTCCCGGGACCGCCACTTCCTCACGGTCTTTTCGTTGATCCCGAAGCGCTGCGCGAGTTCCGCGTTGCCTAAACCGAAGCAACCAGGACCGGCTAAGCATGATCCCGACACCAGGAACGGCCGAAGGGTCTTCAACATGCTGATGAAGACACAGCCAAGCGCGGCAGCCACACGATATCACTGATATTTCGCTATCCAACCAACTCATTGTTGGGCATGGCCGCGATCCAGCTTTCGGCGAACCTCATACCCTCCTGGAGGAGGATCTCCGCCCCCTCGGGATTTTCCGCCTCTACATAGACGCGCAACTCCGGTGCATTGCCAGAAGCGCGGTAATGCACACTCGTTCCATCATTGAACGTAAGCCGGAGACCATCACATCCATTTCGCGCAACGATCCCTCCTCGCGCAGCGAAGGCGATCCGGCTGACCTGCGATGCCTCGTCACCCAATGCCGCGATAAAAATCGAACTCCGCTCCTGGGGCACATTCGGCAGCCGGCTCGACAGGGCGACAGCAAAGCCCTGCCTCGCAACCAACGACGCAAGCGTCTCATCCGATCGAGCCACTGTCGCGAGGACCGCCAATATGGGAAGCATCGCGTCACGTGTCGGCAGTGCCGCCAGTCGTCGCCCATGCCGCTCTACTGCCGAGCCAAGCAACGTACCCCCATTGGCTTCGAAGCCGACGACGGTTTGCGCGCCCCCGGCCTGCGCCTCCGCCATACCCGCAATGACAAAGGGCGACCCCACTTTGGTGCGAACGACGCGTTGGAAAAGGCCGCATCTCTCCAGCGCCGAATTTGACGTGACCGGCGTAACGACGGTATCGGCCCCAAGGTAAGCAGCCGTCAAGGCTCCCACCAGATCGCCGCGAAGGAAACGCCCTTCGCCGTCGGCGATCAGGGGGCGGTCGGCGTCGCCATCCGCGGAAACCAGAGCATCAAAGCGCCGCTCGGCCCCCCATCCGCGAACCAGTTCTTCATCTTCCGGTCGCAGGGCCTCGGTATCCACCGGGATGAAACATTCGGCACGCCCCAGCCGCACGACTTCAGCACCCAATGTGGCAAGCAGATCGGCGATCACATCGCGCCCGACCGTTGAATGCTGGTAGACTCCGATTGTGAGCCCCTCCAACATCGCGGGAGCAAAAAATGCCTCATAGCGCGCGCAGTACTCCGCGAGCGCTTCGATGCGACCAGCTTTCGCAGAAACTGCGGGCATTGCGGAAAGCGAAAGCCGGGCATGCCAGTTGAGGATCCGCTCCTCGGCCGCCTTATCGATCTCACCGGACGGCAGATAGAATTTCAACCCGTTTCGGTCTTCTGGAATATGACTTCCAGTAACCATGATGGCGGCAACCCTTCGCCTCATCGCCATCATGGCGAGAGCCGGCGTCGGCACTGCCCCGCAATCGATCGGATACAAACCCGCATCGGCGACGGCGCACGCGCACTGGCCGGCGATCTCGGGGCTTGATGCGCGCAAATCTCGCCCGATCAAAACCTCGCGCCCTGCCCCTTCGGCTCCGATTTCGGCGATCATGGCGCAAAAGGCGCGCACGAAGCTGTAGGCGGGCAGGCCCACCAGATCGGTCACGAGCCCCCGTAAACCGGATGTTCCAAATTTCAGACTGCTCACATCAAACCCGCCGATAAGCATCCTGGAGACGCACGATATCGTCCTCTCCGAGATAGGATCCCACCTGCACCTCAATGATTTCCAGCGGTATCTTTCCGGGATTGGACATGCGGTGCACGCACCCGATCGGCAAATAGATACTTTCGTTCTCGTGGACGAGAACGATCTCGTCGTTGCGGGTAACTTCGGCGGTGCCGCGCACCACGACCCAATGCTCGGCGCGGTGATGATGCTTCTGCAACGACAGCACCCCGCCAGGCTTCACCGTAATGCGCTTAACCTGATGACGGAGGCCGCGATCGATGGAAAGGTACTTGCCCCACGGCCTATGGACCTCTTGATGGGTCGTCGCTTCCGTATCGCCGTTTGCCGAGAGCAGGCCAACCATTTCCTTCACCTTGCCGGCGCCGGACTTTGTGGTCACTAGCACGGCATCGCGTGTCGCAATGACGGCGACATCATCGAGTCCGATCACAGCTACGACGGCTTCATCGGCTGCAACGAAATTGCGCACGCCGTCCAAGACATATCCTCGTCCCTTGATGGCATTGCCGCTCTCATCCTTCGGCGACATCTCCCACACGGCGGGCCAGCCTCCCACATCGGACCATCCGAAGCTGCCGGCTACGACAGCCGCCTTGTGGGTGCGCTCCATCACCGAATAGTCGATGGAGACCTTCTTGGCCTTTTCGAAGCTCTGAGAATCAAGCAGCAAGCAACCAAGATCGGACGTAGCCTGCGCCAGCGCCGTTGTCGCAACGTCCCAAATCGTCGGCTCGAACGTTCGCAATTCGGAACGCATAGTGGCCGCATCAAAGATAAAATTTCCAGAATTCCACAAATAATTTTCTGCTACATATTGCGCCGCACGTTCGGCATCTGGTTTTTCGACGAACTCCATAACTCGACAAGCCTTCGCGCCGACTTCTTCACCAGCACGAACATATCCAAATCCGGTCTCAGGTCGCGTCGGTGAAATGCCAATCGTGACAATTCGCCCCTCCGCCGCGACAGCGGCGCCTTGCCGGCACGCCTCCCGAAAGGCGCCTGCATCCTGCACGACATGATCAGCCGCGAAGATTCCGATAACCCGAGGCCCGATATGGGACAGCACGAACTGGGTAGCGACCGCAACCGCGGCGGACGAATCCCGCCGGCAGGGCTCGAGAATGATCTGCGCCTTGACGCCGATCGCAGCGAGTTGCTCAGCTACAATGAACCGGTATTCAACGTTGGTAATTACAATTGCTTCTGAAAAAAGATCGGCGTCTGAAACCAACTCCATCGCGCCCTGAAATGTCGATTTCGTCCCCAACAGGGGAACGAACTGCTTGGGCATCGTATCTCGCGACACCGGCCACAATCGCGTTCCAGCCCCACCACACATAACAACAGGAACCATTTTATCCGAGCGACCGAGTTGATCGGCATCGACCCGAGAGCCCTCGGCGAAAACAGACTGGTTTATGGAATTCATATCCCTCTCCAAGTAACGTGATCCGCCAAATATATCATTTTTATTTTGATGCTAAATATAAGCAATCAGTAATATTCACTTCCTAATTCATCACTTCGTTGACCAGAAGCACCCCACACATACCTTGTTAAAAGTCCCATCGCAGAGAATCCAGAAACAACTCCAGCAGCACTGACCAGGAAATCACTGAAATGCGGCGTTCTCCCTGGAGAAAATTCCTGCAAACATTCAAGTAATCCAGCCAGAGCAACGAAAAACACTGCTATCAACAGCCCCCGACGCCACCCGCCACGGAACGCAAAACCCATCAATAAAGCTGCTCCAAAATAGGCCACGAAGTGCTCTCCGCCCTTTGAGGCCCCTGTACGGTACATGTCCTGGGCCGGCAATAACGACAAAACAGCGATTACCAATACAGAAATCAACAAGAATATATACTTTAAAAATTTCATAACTGACGAAACTCCAACCCGAAGCTCATCCACTCGCTCGCTATATCTATGAAAATTACCCAATAATTATGCATCCTCTTGAGTTCTAATGAGAGACAATCGAGGCGAAATCCGCCATGCCGTCATCATTGGGTGATCAATTTATGCAAATCGCCATCCATAGGGATAACGATCATCCAATATATATCCTTATGGATACCCTCTGCGCATTGGATGCTCGTTTCAATTTTCATTATTCCAACCACTTATTCTCGTAGAAAACCCCTGCACTGGGTGTCATCGATCCAATGAAACGATTGCGAGCGACCTTGAATGTTCATTTCACCCTCCACTTCATTCAAGAAAAATCCGTCCTCTGGCGACCCTTTGCCGGCCGAGCTATCGTCGCAAGACCATTTCAGTCTTAGCGACATCACCTCATTCATTAGAAGATATTGGATCACTATTATATTACCAATGGCAATTACGCTTGGCGCTTGCGTTACATATCTGAAGGTCGCCACGCCGATATTCTCAGCGCGCGCGCAGATTATCATTGACCCGCGCGTTCAGGAGCAGTGGAACGGCCAAACGGGAAACGCCGTGCTCGCGCTAGATACCGCACAAGTGGAAAGTCAAATAGCCGTATTGCGTTCAGAACGCATCGCGAAGGGCGTCATTGCCGATCTCCATCTGGCAGATGCGCAAGATTTTCAACCGCAGCCATCTCTCCTTCATCGCCTTCTCGCCCCGATCTGGTCTCCCCCCCAGATCGAGATGTCATCAGCGGCCAGATCCCGATTCATCATGGAAGCCTTCGCTGGCAATCTTGACGTCCGCCGCTCGGGAATGTCTTATGCTATTGATATCACATTCAGTTCCCCCAACCCAGAGCGTGCTGCGCAAGTGGCGAATGCCACGGCAGAAGCGTATATCCGCTATCAGCTGGCCGCTCGCTCGGAGACAGCACGCGTCGGTGGCGACTGGCTTGAAGCGCGCACGCTCGAGTTACGCAACCAGATGAGCGCCGCCACGCGAGCCGTCCAAGAGTTCAAGGCCCGCAGGGATTATCGTATCACACGCGCTAGCGACGCACGCCTCGACGGAACCTCGGATGCAGCAGGCGAGGCCGCGCCCACCGCCAAAATGCCGGCCAATACACTTGAGGAATTAGAGACCACCGCTCAAATTTACCAGCGTGTCTATGAGAGTTTTCTACAAGGCTTTACGGAGTCGGTGCAACGTCAGTCATTTCCCGTCGCCGACGCTCATGTATTGACATCGGCGACCGCTCCATTCTCAAAGACGCAACCCCGCGGAGCAATGACCCTGATGCTGGGATTGCTCGTAAGTGGGCTAGCTGGTGGAGGCATCGCGCTACTCAGACACCAACTCGACCATACGATCCGCTCCGCACGCCAAGTTCGCACAGAACTCGGCATTGAGTGTCTCGGCGCACTTCCTGCGATAAGGTTTCGGAAGAAGCTTCACCTCCGTAAAGGGCCCTCACCGTTGACGGCTCCACAATCATCTGCGCCAGCGACAACGCGGCATCTCCGTCAATCAAATTTCGCACACCTCACCACGGCGCCCACCCCATTCGCGGCCTCCGCACGTAACGCCATGCTCGCAATCACAGAACGTATAGAAATCTGCATGCGTCCGGCCGAGCGGTTCAGTTTTGGCATCACATCTCATAACAGCCGCAAATCAAAATCAGTTCTTGCAAGAAATATTTCGGAGATATTCTCGATTAATGGCCGTCGCATATTATTTGTCGACGCTACTACACAAAATCACATGGCAAATAATATTTCACTCTCACCTCGACTTGGCCTTATTGATGTCGCCCTTGGCCTTACCTCTCTCGATAACGTTATTTCGATATTCAATAATTCATCCGTTGAAATCGCGCACCTGGGAGACACAACAGCACTCCCATCAATTTCTCGCCAGAACGATACATCAAAACTCAAACATACGATTGATAATATATTAAGAAACTACGATATAATAATATTTGACCTCCCTCCCATAAGCCGAACTTATGGGAATATCGCCTCCTATTTTCTATTTGATGGAATCATAATAGATATAGAGTCAAGATCTATAACAAAAAAAGATATTGAAGATGATATATATTGGCTAAAGACTTTAAATTATAATATAATTGGTGGAATAATTACTTATAACAATTAGATAAAATCTGGGATTTCATAATCCGCATTGTAATATTGTGATTAATACGCGTTGTCGGCTTGCCAATCGAGGATGTTGCAATCGGGGCCGACACAATGGAAGGCGGCGGGTGATGCCGCAGTTAAGGTGCAGGTTGGCGACGGCGTCCAGCCAATAGCGTAGCTGCCCGTCAAGATCGCGAAAAATCTGGCCAGAAAGAGGCCTCCCGAATGTACCGCAACGACCTGCCGAACCTTGCTCTTCGTCCTCAAACGATGCGGCCTGCAGGCCGTTGGATGAAAGTCGAAGCAGCGAGTTCGATGAGACTGCGATCGTGGATAATGCCCTCGGCACCCCTTGCCGGCGGCGGCAGCTTTCATCCGATCGTAGAGAACCTCGCGCAGCACGTCGCCAATGGCATCAAAAGCAACGCAATGGCAACGCTGCACTCTCGGCAGGTGCCAGCGCAGGACGAGCCGTACCAGGATCAGGCGCCTATAGCCGAGTGCCATGAAGAACAAGCCAGACGATCCGTAGTGTCGTCGGCTCTTCGGCCAAGACAAGGTGTAGCCGGACGAAATCCACCTCAGCCCGCTCGTCGGGTCCGTCTCGACCGAACTTCGCAGCCAGGCGCCGGTGCCTGCCGAACCACCGCGGGAATCCGTCACGGCGGTATAACCACATTCCTGACCGCCATCCTTCAACTTCCGGAATAGACCGCGTCCGGTCAGGCCGGGAAAAGCAGCCACGCGCTCGCTCAGATGGCGGCGAACGGCTCGATCGTTCTCTGGCGTGGCGTACCAAGCCGACGGGCCTGCGCCTCCATGCTGCACTCGCGGGCCCAGACGCCCACCTGGACACGGCACCAGATGAGGGAAAAGCCATTTCGATCCCATCCACAAGGTGTTGATCGATGAGACCTGGGTCGAAAACTGACGTGGCCCCGCTGCGCGGACGACCGCCCTGGGGCCAGCGCCTGAGCGGCTTCGCCCCCCGCATGGCCAATGGGCTGGCTGACATTCCTTGACGCACTTAGAGCGCCTAACAAAACCGTTTGTTAACCATGTCGGCTTGAGTTTGGCTTCATGGTGAAGAAGCTGCTTCCGGATGATTTGTGGGCGGAGAT